>JAYVNU010000331.1:0-2817 GCA_043758345.1 Lacisediminihabitans sp. | reverse complement strand
GATTACCCACTGTTGCGACGAAGTCTGCGTCGTTGTGATAGAGACTGCGCTCCATCTCTTCTAGGAGGCGCTGTTCATGTTCGGAAAGGGGCACCGTGACGCTCCTTTCTTTAGAAATCGACGTTACCTATTGACAATTGTATGCTCCGGGGCGTGGCTAGGCTAGAACCGTGGCTGAGAGTACCCGGTTAGTTGACCTTGTCCAGTCCGGCATCGATGCCTTCCTCGATGACCGGCGTCCCATTCTGGCGGAAATCGCCCCGGATCTCGCCCCCTTTATCGACTATTCGCGGGATCTCCTCAAGGGCGGCAAACGATTTCGAGCATTGTTCTGCTACTGGGGATGGCAGTCAGTCAGCGGAGGAACTACCGGATTCGACCCGCTGGCGTTCGACGGAGACGGTGCGGAACGCGCCAGCACAGATCTGGGCGCCGTCGTACTCGCCGCCAGCGCCCTCGAGATCTTCCACGCCGCTGCGCTCGTGCACGACGACATCATGGACAACTCCGACACTCGCCGTGGCCGCCCGTCCGCCCATAAGCGCTTCGAGAAGCTGCATTCCGACGGTCGTTGGGATGGCAGTGCCCGCGGTTTCGGGCAGTCGTCCGCCCTGCTCCTCGGCGACCTCCTGCTCGGGTGGAGTGACGAACTATTCGACGACGGCGTCCACCGGCTCGAGTCGGAGTCGGCCAGGCACAACTCCCGCCGCGAATTCAATCTCATGCGCACCGAGGTCACCGTCGGCCAATACCTCGATATCCTCGAGGAGCGGGCCTGGCAGAGCTTCCCGGAATCCGGCCAGCTCTCCCGTGCGGAGCGTGTCATCGTCTACAAATCGGCGAAGTACAGCATCGAAGCGCCACTCGCCATCGGCGCGTCCCTCGGCGACGGCAGCGTCGAGCAGGTGACGGCGCTTCGCAACTTCGGACTCCCGCTCGGAATCGCGTTCCAACTGCGCGACGACATCCTCGGCGTCTTCGGAGACCCGGAGATGACAGGAAAGCCGTCGGGCGATGATCTTCGTGAGGGCAAACGAACGGTGCTCATCGCGCTCGCGCGCTCCATGCTCGCCCCGAACGCCACCGGTCTGCTCGACGAGCTGCTCGGTGACCCCGACCTGTCGGCGCAGCAGGTGTCGATGCTGCAGGCATCCATTCGCGGATGCGGCGCGGTGGATGAGGTGGAGCGCATCATCGAGGGCAACGTTCGCACGGCGCTCACCGCGATCGCCGGCGCGCCGATCTGGAGCGCGGCCAAGACCCAGCTCGCCGCGCTCGCCGATACCGTCGCGAAGCGCTCCGCGTAAAAAGTCTGAAACCGGAGCCTAGAAGCCGAGCGCCTGCGCCACCCGACGCACCTCGGCTTTGCGCCCGGCGCGCAGCGCGTCGATCGGCGCGATGCCGAGGCTCTCCTCCGGGGTCAGCAGCCAGTGCATCGCCTCGTCGTCGGAATACCCGCTGTCGTGCAGCACGAGTATCGTTCCGCGCAACTCACCGAGCGGCTCATTGTCGCGGAGGAAGAGTTCTGGAACCCTCCAGACCCCGTCGATCTTCTTGGCCAGAAGGGTGTGGTCTTCGATGAGGCGCCTCACCTTACTCACACCGATACCGAGGATGTCGACCAGTTCCGGGATGTCGAGCCAGCGGAACTCAGAAGCAGTAGTCACAGCTAAAGCCTGCCAGATGATGACGCGAGCGGTGATCCACCGCTCCGCCCTGTTCCAATTGTTTCCAACAGATTAACTCAAACCCCACGCACCACGATAGTTGACTCTCAGTATCAACTGTGTCAGCGTTGATTGATTGCGAGACGACGCCTGCCGGGGGTGGCGGTGAGACGGGGAAGCAGATGGACACTTCAGGACAGGGCAGACACGTGTCTCCGGCCGCCGGTCGAGGGCGGGTCGGCACGGCTCTCTTCGCCACCATCCCGATCGTTCTGGTCGGCTCGATGGCTGTCGGACTCGGGCTCACCGGCCCGATCGAACCGGTCGTGCAAAAGCGCCCGGACCGGCCGAAGACCAGCCCGGGAGAGATCCTCGCCAAATCGATTCGAACAGCGTTCGCCGCATCGAACCGAGCATCGCAGAGCACGAGCACCCCGTTGGCCGTCTCGTCGGTCACGGCGGCGCCCACCACTTACACGGTTGCCGCCGGCGACTCCGTCTCGAGCATCGCCGGACGCTACGGTCTCGCCACGGCATCCGTACTCGCACTCAACGGCATCGGCTGGAAGTCTGTCATTTTCCCCGGCCAGGTTCTCAAGCTCACGAACTCCGGCCCGACACCGGTCGTCGTCACACCAGCGGCGCCGGTATCGAGCGGGGTGACCCGCTACACGATCGTCAGGGGCGACACGATGGGCAGGGTCGCCGCCCGCTTCGGCATCGCCACGCAGACGCTCCTCAGCGCCAACGGACTCGGCTGGTCGAGCATCATCTACCCCGGGCAGACGGTCGTCATTCCGACCACTGCCGGCCAGAAACCAGTCGCTCCCGCAGCCACGAGCAGTGCCCCGATAATCGCGGCAACGCCAACGGCGTCAGTGGCACCGGCGTCCACGATGTTGACGGGCGAAATGACGACGAACGCGAGGACCATCATCCGCGTCGGGCGTTCGATGAGCGTTCCGGATTATGCCATCGTCGTCGCCCTCGCCGCCGCCCTTCAGGAATCCGGGCTTCGCAACCTCAATTACGGCGATCGCGACTCCCTCGGCCTGTTCCAGCAACGCCCGAGCAAGGGCTGGGGAACCCCGGCCCAATTGTTGGATCCGAGTTACGCCGCTCGCCTGTTCTTCGGCGGGGCCGGCAACCC
>JAYVNU010000330.1:0-2828 GCA_043758345.1 Lacisediminihabitans sp. | reverse complement strand
TCAATCAAGGAGCTCTACACGCATGTCCCTGAAAGTTGCAATCGCCGGTGTCGGAAACTGCGCCAACTCCCTCGTCCAGGGGGTCACGTTCTACGCGGACGCTGACGAAACCCAGGTAGTACCGGGACTCATGCACACGCGTTTCGGCGGCTACGCGATCGGCGACATTTCCTTTGTCGCGGCCTTCGACGTGGATGCCGCGAAGGTGGGCCTGGATCTTGCGGATGCCATCTGGGCCAGCCAGAACAACACGCTGCGCTTCACCGAGGTGCCGACATCCGGAGTGCTCGTGCAGCGCGGACCCACCCTCGACGGCCTCGGCGAGTACTACCGCGAGCTGGTCGAGGAATCGGCTTTGCCGGTCGTCGACGTGGCACAGGCGCTGCGGGACTCGGGCTCCGAGGTGCTGGTCTGCTATCTGCCGGTTGGCTCGGAGGAGGGCGCGAAGTTCTACGCCCAGGCCGCGCTTGATGCGGGTGTCGCCTTCGTCAACGCACTGCCAGTTTTCATCGCGAGCGATCCGGTGTGGGCGCAGAAGTTCACCGATGCGGGGCTGCCGATCGTCGGGGACGACATCAAGAGCCAGCTCGGGGCCACCATCACGCACCGCGTGCTCGCCCGGCTGTTCGAAGAGCGCGGTCTCGTGCTTGACCGCACCTATCAGCTGAACGTCGGCGGCAACATGGACTTCAAAAATATGCTCGAACGCCGCCGCCTCGAGTCGAAGAAGATCTCAAAGACGCAGTCGGTCACCAGCAACATCGACGCCCAGCTCAATTCGCGGGACGTGCACATCGGGCCGAGCGACCACATCCCCTGGCTGGATGACCGAAAGCTTGCCTTCGTGCGCCTCGAGGGCCACGGCTTCGGCAATGCCCCGACCTCTCTCGAGTACAAGCTCGAGGTCTGGGACTCGCCCAATTCCGCCGGAGTGGTGATTGACGCCATCCGAGCGGCCAAGATTGCCCTGGATGCCGGACTGGGCGGCCCGGTTGAGTCGGCCTCCGCGTACTTCATGAAGAGCCCCGCGAACCAGTATCCCGATCCGGTGGCGCGTGAGTTGCTCGAGCAGTTCATCCGCGACCATGGCTGAGGCCCTGCCCCGCAGCTGACGAGCGCTGGTGGCGCGCGTCCCACGATTCCGCGTTGCAAATGCAGGATTGCCTGTGACAGAAGTTGACTCCGGCGCCTCACCCGCCACTTGAGTAACGTCGCGTCCTGCATTTCGTACCCGCGAAAGCGAATCCACGAGAGCGGCGAGAGCGGCGCCACAAGGGAGCGCGCGGTCAGCGGCGGGTGGCCCGCCATGCGCGCAGGCGTTCGGAAGCGACATCCGCCCCGAGGGGTCCCTCTTCCAGCCGCAGTTCGAGCAGGAACCGGTAGGCCTCTCCGACCTCACGGCCGGGTCTGAGCCCGAGGATATCCATGATTTGCTCGCCATCGAGGTCTGGGCGGATGGCAGCGAGCTCTTCCTCCTGTCCCAGCGCCGCGATCCGCTGTTCCAGGTCGTCATAGGCGAAGGACAGTCGGTCGGCCTTACGCCGGTTGCGCGTCGTGACATCAGCCCGGGTGAGCATGTGAAGGCGCTCAAGCAACGGACCGGCATCCCGCACGTACCGACGCACCGCGGAATCGCTCCAGGCCCCCTCGGTGTAGCCGAAGAACCGCAGATGCAGCTCGATGAGTCGCGACACAGCCGTGACCGTGTCGTTGTCGTAGCGGAGTTCTTTCAGGCGCTTCTTCGCGAGCTTCGCACCGACCACATCGTGGTGGTGAAAGGTGACGACCCCATCACCTTCTGTGCGCTTGGTAGCGGGCTTGCCGATGTCGTGAAGAAGCGCTGCAAGGCGCAGCACCAGGTCCGGTTCTTCACCCGGATGTCGCGACTCCTCCAGCTCGATTACCTGGTCGACCACGGTGAGGCTGTGCTCGTAAACGTCCTTGTGATGGAAGTGCTCGTCGATCTGCAGCCTCAGCGCAGGCAACTCTGGCAGCACGATCGCGGCTATTCCGGAGTCGACCAACATCTGCAGGCCCGGCCGCGGGTTCGCCGAACTCATGAGCTTGCTGAACTCTTCGTTCACCCGTTCCGCGGAAATGATCGAAATGCGATCCGCGAGGGCGTGCAGCGCGAGTGCGGTCGGCGGCGCCACAGTGAATCCCAGTTGCGCCGTGAAACGGGCGGCCCGCATCATCCGGAGCGGGTCGTCGCCGAAGGAGCGCTCGGGGGCGCCCGGAGTGATGAGCCGTTTCGCAACCAGGTCTTCCAGGCCGCCGGAGGGGTCGACGAGCACGCGTTCCGGCAGTCTGAGGGCCATGGCGTTGACGGTGAAGTCTCGGCGGACCAGGTCGGCCTCGAGCGTGTCACCGAACTGGACTATCGGCTTGCGGGTCGCTCCGTCGTAGGCATCGGACCGATAGGTCGTGATCTCGACGGTGTGACCGTCAATGCGCGCGCCGATCGTGCCGAAGGCGCGGCCAATGTCCCAATGAGCGTCCGAGATCGGCTTCACCACGGCCAAGATCTCATCGGGTCGCGCGTCGGTGGTGAAGTCGAGGTCGGCTAGTTCACGATCGAGGAACGCGTCACGCACCGGTCCGCCAACGAGTGCGAGCTGAAATCCGGCCGCCGTGAACGCTGCCGACAGTCGCGAGATGTGGGGGGTCGACGCGAGGTCCGACAGCCGCTGAATTGCTGACGCGACGCTGTCCATGCTCCCCAGACTACCGGCGCGTCGACGTGGGCATCGCAGTCGCACCTCAGGCGACATCGATGCGCAAGACCCTAGAATCACTGGAGGAGGGGTGGGGCGCGAGCTTCGCCAATC
>JAYVNU010000329.1:0-2834 GCA_043758345.1 Lacisediminihabitans sp. | reverse complement strand
GATGGTCAACATCCTGGTGCTCAACGGGCCGAACCTCGGTCGGCTCGGCAGCCGTGAGCCCGACGTCTACGGTAGCGGAACCCTCGAAGACCTCCGCGCCGAGCTCGAAGGCGAGGCTCCGCCCGGGCACGCGATCGACCTGCGGCAGACCAACGACGAAGCCGAACTGATCTCGTGGATCTACGAGGCCGTCGACACCGCGAGCCCTGTCATCCTGAATCCGGCCGCGTTCACGCACTACTCCTATGCGCTTCGGGATGCTGCCGCCCTCGTCACGAAGGCTGGGCTGATCCTCATCGAAGTGCACCTGTCGAATCCCTTCGCGCGCGAAGAATTCCGCCACACCAGTGTCATCGCGCCCGTGGCAACGGGCACCATCGCGGGCTTCGGCTTCGACTCGTACCTGCTCGCCGTCGATGCCATCAACCGCAAGCTCGGATAGACTCCGTAGCTGGTTTCCACCACGTAACGAACAGGATCTACAGTCATGGCCTCAACCGCTGACATCAGGAACGGTGTCGTTCTCAACATGGACGGTCAGCTCTGGACCGTGATCGACTTCCAGCACGTCAAGCCCGGCAAGGGTGGGGCTTTCGTGCGAACGAAGGTGAAGAACGTCATGAGCGGCAAGGTCGTCGACCGCACGTTCAACGCCGGCGCGAAGATCGAGACCGAGACGGTCGATCGCTCCGAATTCCAGTACCTCTACGCCGACGGCGAGAACTACGTGTTCATGGATGTCGGCAACTACGACCAGATCACCCTGTCGGGCCCGCAGGTCGGCGAGGCGGCGAACTTCATGCTCGAGAACCAGAATGTCACCATCGCGCTGCACAACGGCGACCCGCTGTATGTCGAACTCCCGGCCTCCGTCGTGCTCGAGATCACCTACACGGAACCGGGCCTGCAGGGCGACCGCTCCACCGGCGGCACGAAGCCGGCGACGGTGGAGACCGGGTATCAGATCCAGGTGCCACTGTTCCTCGAGCAGGGTACGAAGGTCAAGGTCGACACTCGCGACGGCAGCTATCTCGGCCGCGTCAACTAGGTCGACCGGCAGATGAGCGCACGAACCAAAGCTCGCAAGCGCGCAATCGACCTTCTGTATGGAGCGGATATGCGCGAGATCTCCCTCAATGCGGCAATCGCGATGGAAGCGGAGCGAGCTCTTTCGCAACCCGACCGCGAGGCATCGTGGAGCTATGCGCGAGAGATCGTCGAGGGGATCGCCGAGCACGGGGACGAGATCGACGAACTGATCGAGACCTACGCGAAGGGCTGGACGATCAACCGGATGCCGGCGACCGATCGTGCGATCGTACGCATCGGAATCTGGGAGATCCTCTTCAATGACTCCGTTCCCGACGGCGTGGCGATCTCGGAGGCCGTCGAGGCTGCTAAATCTCTCAGCACCGAGGACTCCGGCGGCTTCGTCAACGGTCTCCTTGGGCGTATCGCGGAAACACACGTCTAGAGTCGAGAGATGCCCGACCCCACCGCCGACGCCGTGCCGGACGATTCGGAACAGTCGGCCCTCGTCATCCGTTCGCTCGTCAAACGATTCGGCGAGAAAGTCGCCGTCGACGGTATCGACCTGACAGTTCCGATCGGTTCCTTCTTCGGTCTCGTCGGCCCGAATGGGGCCGGGAAGACCACCACTCTGTCGATGGTGACAGGGCTGTTGCGGCCGGACAGCGGCCGCATCTGGATCCACGGACTGGATGTCTGGCAATACCCGATCGAAGCGAAACGACTCATTGGCGTGCTCTCCGACGGAGTGCGGCTGTTCGACCGGCTGACCGGCGAACAGCTCATCACCTACTCCGGACTGCTGTCGGGAATGACCCGCGAGACGGTCGCCGAGCGGGCGGCAGATCTCCTACGGCTGCTCGATCTCGAAAGCGCCGCGGGCACGCTCGTCGTCGACTACTCCGCTGGAATGTCGAAGAAGATCGCGCTCGCCTGCGCGCTGGTGCATGCCCCTCGGCTTCTCGTGCTCGACGAACCATTCGAATCGGTCGATCCGGTCTCGTCTGCGAATATCCGCGACATCCTCTCCAGCTATGCGAGGTCCGGCGGAACGGTCATCGTCTCCAGCCATTCGATGGATCTCGTCGAACGGATGTGCGACCATGTCGCCGTCGTCTCCGTCGGCAGGGTGCTCGTCGCCGGCACCATCGACGCGGTGAGGGGCGACTCCACGCTCGAGGATCGGTTCGTCGAGCTCGTCGGGGGCCGTCATCACTCGGAGGGCCCGGAGTGGTTGCGACTCTCGTAAAGCTCCGCTTCCTCGTGCTCGGCAATTCGCTTCGCCGCAGCCCGTGGCAGTTGGTGCTCCTCATCATCGGGGGTATCTACGGACTCGGAATCATCGCCGCCGCCGTCGTCGGACTCTTCGCCCTCGGCTTCGCCTCGGCGGCAACCGCACGAACGGTGGTCGTAATCGCCGGATCGGCGGTCGTTCTCGGCTGGGTGGTCGTACCGCTTCTCGCGTCAGGCATCGACCAGACGCTCGACCCGAAACGACTCGTGACGTTTCCGATTCCACTTGGGAGGCTGCTGTTCGGGCTCGGGGTCGCGAGCATGCTCGGCATCCCCGGCATCGTGACGACGATCGCGTCCCTTGCGACCGCCGGCACGTGGTGGCGCCAACCGGCCTTCATTCCGATCGCTCTCGTCTGTGGAGCAATCGGCGCTGCCACCAGCATCGTGGCCGCGCAAGCCGTCGTGGCACTGAGCGGAACCGTCAGCTCACGGCGCCGATTCCGGGAATTGAGCAGCCTGATCGCGGTCGTCCCTCTGATCCTGATCGGCCCGGTGATCTCTTCGGCGAC
>JAYVNU010000328.1:0-2855 GCA_043758345.1 Lacisediminihabitans sp. | reverse complement strand
CACCGCTGTCGGGGGTCAGGATGAGCTTGCGGCTGCGATCCGTGTCCTCGATGGTGATGCGGCCGGCGGCCTCGGCGATCGGGGACGCACCCTTGGGGGTGCGAGCCTCGAAGAGCTCGGTGACGCGCGGCAGACCCTGCGTGATGTCATCCGCGGATGCCACCCCACCAGTGTGGAAGGTACGCATCGTGAGCTGCGTGCCGGGCTCGCCGATCGACTGGGCCGCGATGATGCCGACGGCCTCTCCGATGTCGACGAGCTTGCCGGTCGCGAGCGAACGGCCGTAGCAGGCAGCGCACACACCGACGGCAGACTCACACGTGAGCACCGAACGCACCTTGATGTTGTGAACTCCCGCTGCGAGCAGCACATCGAGCAGAATATCTCCGACGTCATCTCCGGCTGAGGCGACGACCTCGCCAGCTTCGTTGACCGCATCGGCCGCGAGGCTGCGGGCATACACCGAGTTCTCGACGTTGACGTCGAGGGACCAGTTGCCCGCGGCATCCTGAACGGCGATCGGCATGTCGAGACCCTTGGAGGTGCCACAGTCGTCCTCGCGAATGATGACGTCCTGCGAGACGTCGACGAGTCGACGCGTGAGGTATCCAGAGTCGGCCGTGCGGAGCGCGGTGTCGGCCAGTCCCTTACGAGCACCGTGAGTCGCGATGAAGTACTCGGCGACCGAGAGCCCTTCGCGGTAGCTCGAAATGATCGGGCGAGGGATGATCTCACCCTTCGGATTCGACACGAGTCCACGCATACCGGCGATCTGGCGAACCTGCATCCAGTTACCACGGGCACCAGAGGTGACCATGCGGTTGATGGTGTTGTCGGCAGGCATATTGTCTTCCATCGCCTTGGCGACTTCGGCGGTTGCCTTGTTCCAGATCTCGATGAGCTCCTGGCGACGCTCGGCGTCGGTCGTGAGGCCCTTCTCGAACTGCGTCTGCACCTTCGTGGCCTGCTTCTCGTAGCCCTCGATGATCTGGCGCTTGTTCGGCGGGGTGAGCACGTCGCTGAGAGCGACGGTCACTCCACTTCGGGATGCCCAATGGAATCCGGCGTCCTTAATGCGGTCAAGTGCTGCGGCGACCTCCACCTTGGGGTAGCGCTCGGCGAGATCGTTGACGATCGCGGAGAGTTGGCCCTTATCGGCCACGGCCTCAACGTACGGGTAGTCCTCCGGAAGCGTCTCGTTGAAGAGCGCCCGACCGAGGCTCGTGTTCACGAGCACCGGCTTGCCGATTTCGAAGCCGGCCGGCTCCTCACCCTCGGCGAAGACGACATCCGACAAGCGGATGCGCACCTTCGCGTTGAGGTCGACCGAGTGCTGGTCGTGAGCGAGGATCGCCTCGGCGATCGAGGAGAACGCGCGGCCTTCGCCGACGACGCCTTCCTTGAGCGTGGTGAGGTGGTGCAGCCCGATAATCATGTCCTGCGTCGGCAGGGTAACCGGGCGGCCATCCGATGGCTTCAGGATGTTGTTCGATGCGAGCATCAGGATGCGCGCCTCGGCCTGGGCCTCGACGGACAGCGGAAGGTGCACGGCCATTTGGTCACCGTCGAAGTCGGCGTTGAACGCCGCGCAGACGAGCGGGTGAAGCTGGATGGCCTTGCCCTCGACTAGCTGCGGCTCGAACGCCTGGATGCCCAGACGGTGAAGCGTTGGCGCGCGGTTGAGCAGCACGGGACGCTCGCGGATGATCTCCTCGAGCACGTCCCACACCTGCGGACGGCTCCGCTCGACCATGCGCTTGGCGCTCTTGATGTTCTGCGCGTGGCTGAGGTCGATGAGGCGCTTGATCACGAAGGGCTTGAACAACTCGAGCGCCATCTGCTTGGGCAGGCCACACTGATGGAGCTTGAGCTGCGGTCCGACGATGATGACCGAACGCCCGGAGTAGTCGACGCGCTTTCCGAGCAGGTTCTGGCGGAATCGTCCCTGCTTGCCCTTGAGCATGTCACTCAGGGACTTGAGGGCGCGGTTACCCGTACCGGTGACCGGGCGACCACGGCGACCGTTGTCGAACAGTGCGTCGACGGCCTCTTGCAGCATCCGCTTCTCGATGTTGACGATGATCTCGGGGGCACCGAGATCAAGCAGGCGACGCAGGCGGTTATTGCGGTTGATCACACGACGGTAGAGGTCGTTGAGGTCCGAGGTCGCGAAGCGACCACCGTCGAGTTGCACCATCGGGCGCAGTTCGGGCGGGATGACCGGTACTACCTCGAGCACCATGGCGGCCGGCGAGTTGCCAGTCTGGAGGAAGGAGTTGACCACGCGCAGTCGCTTGATCGCACGGATCTTCTTCTGGCCCTTGCCATTGGCAATCTGATCGTGAAGGTCATCACTTTCGGTGGCGAGGTCGAAGGCCTGGAGGCGCTTCTGGATGGCCTCGGCGCCCATGTAGGCCTCGAAGTACACGCCGAAACGATCCTGGAGGTCGTGGAAGACGGCATCCTCAGGCTTGAGATCGCCGACCTTGAGGCTGCGGAAGTCGTCCCACACCCGTTCGAGCTGGGCGATCTGCTCGTCGAAGGACTTCCGAGCCTGGCCCATCTCTTTCTCAGCGACGTCCTTGGTTCGACGCTTCTGGTCGGCCTTTGCACCCTCTTCTTCCAGGGCGGCAAGGTCGGTCTCTAGGCGCTGAAGACGGTCCGCGATCCGCGCATCCCGCTGGCTCTCCAGCTCCTTGATCTCGAGCCGGATCTCGTTCTCAAGTCCGGGCATGTCATCGTGACGGCCCTCTTCATCGACGGAGATGACCATGTAGGCGGCGAAGTAGATGACCTTTTCGAGGTCTTTCGGCGCCATGTCGAGCAGGTAGCCCAAGCGCGACGGAACGCCCTTG
>JAYVNU010000327.1:0-2857 GCA_043758345.1 Lacisediminihabitans sp. | reverse complement strand
GACTCGGTTGTCGGTGCCCCCGAAAACCGTCGAGATCGCGACGATATTGAGCGCCGCGACCGCCCACGCCAGAAATCCGACCCAGCGCGGCAGTGCATTCGAGAGCAGGATGACCCACCCGGAGGTCGCCGACACGAGCGCGATCAGCACATAGCTGACGGGTCCGAAGAGGAGGAGGTATCCCTCGGTGAGGGTGCGGATGGCGCTCGGGTCGGTTGATCGATTGAGCGCCCCGAGGGCGCCGCCCGCCTCAAGCGAGTCGCCGACGAGCGTTGCCCCGATGAAGACCAGACCCGCTCCGAGGATAATCGCGGTCACCCACTCGATCTCTCCCTCCGCGACGGTGATGAGCTGGCGGAATCCGGCAAGAAATACCACGAGCATTGCCATCATCAGAGTGTCGGCGAGCGTGATGAGCAGGGTCTGTGTGCTCGTGCGGGCGGCGAAATCGGCGAGCGCGGGGCCGTCATCCAGTGACGGACGAACGCCGAGAGTTACGCGGATGCCGGCTTCGACGACGATGAGCGCCGCAACGGCGAAACCCGAGATCCCGGTGAGGAGGCGGGCGTTCGGGGCCGTGGTCGGCGGCAGTCGCATCATCGCCCCAGTGTGGCGTGTTTCTCGCGCGGAGACCTGAACAGTCTGGCCCGCATTCGGGGGGTGCGGATGCCGTACGCTTCACAGCAATGGAATCCCCGAACCATTACGAAGTGTTGTGCGTGACACCCGACGCCACGGCAGCCGAGATTCGTATCTCGTACAGACGGCTCATCCGGATCTATCATCCGGATGTGGCCGGTGCCGCGGGTGCGGCGATGACGCTTCGCCTCAACGATGCGCAGGCCTCCCTCCTCGACCCGACGCTGCGAGCTCGCCTCGACTCGCAATTGCGTGCCAGGGCCGGCGCCACTCCCGAGTACGCGGGTGCGGGGCGGTCGAGTTCGTATTCTTACGCGGCGCCGTCCTTCCGCTCTTCTTCGGTGCCGCCCCATTCAGCGCCGTCGTTCTCAGCGCCGTCGTCCTCAGCGGCGTCGTCCTCAGCGGCGGCCGCCGCTGCGCACAGCGCCGGCTGGCTGGTCGCGTTCGCCCTTTCGGCTGCGACGATCGTTGCAGCGACAGTCACTGTGCTCGTGTTCAGCTACTCGGGGACGGTCGGTCTGCTTTCCCCCCGCACCATCCCGGCCTACTTCATCGCGCTCGCCTGGCTGGTCGGTGGCCTGTCCAGTCCCCCGAAAATCTTCGTGCCCGTTCTCGCCTTCGGTGCGGCACTCTGGCCGCTCACGACGGTGAAGGTCGGGCTGTTCGTCTCCCTCACGGATACAGTGCCGTCCAGCATCTGGATGCTGATCACCCTTGTCGCCGTCGCGGTGCTCGTTCTGCGGCTGGCCGCACCCCGCGTCTCGCGCCGTCGGCGCGCCAGGTCAGTCTGACGCGACGAAGATCAACCCGCGACCGGGGCGATCCGGAGCATCGCGGGCGAAACGCGCGGTGAAGCCGCGGAGGGTTCGACCGCGGTGACGTCGAGTCCGCGATCGGCGAGCAGCAGCGCGAAGGTGCCGGTGCCACATCCGAGGTCCAGGACGGTCCTCGCCTCGAACTCCTCCGCGACCGCGACGTATACGTCGAGGTCGCGGCGATCGGGGTCGAGCGCATCGTAGATCTCGGCGAGCCGCCGGTCGCTGAAAATCGGGTCGGGAACGGCTCAACGATAGGCGCCGCACACCGCCGACCGAACGGGGAAGCGCTGCGACGACGTTGGAACGGCTAGGGACGGCTGAACGTCCACGCAGCGCAACAACGTCGGCGGAGCAGCCTTGACCACCGCTCGATTCGACCGTAATGTTCGAACTACCGTGCGCCCGAACGCCCGCCTCAATGACGCGAGCAGGAGAACAACCATGGCCATCCCCCGACCAGGAATCCGCCGGACAGCGCGCGCACTCGCGACCATTGCCGTCGCGGTAGCCCTCACCCTCTCCGGGATGTCACTCGCCCCCGCGGCCTTCGCCGACCCGGGTCATCCATCGGATGGATCCGCAGCGATCGACTTCGGACCGAACGTGAAGATCTTCGACCCCAGCATGCCGCAGAGCCAGATTCAAGCGACCGTCGATGCGATCGCCACCCAACAGGTCGACAACGAGATGGGAACGGCACGCTTCGCGCTGCTGTTCAAGCCCGGTGTCTACGGCACGGTGGCGAATCCGCTGGTCTTCCAGGTCGGCTACTACACCGAGGTAACCGGCCTCGGTATCTCGCCGAAAGACGTCACCATCAACGGGCACGTGGATGTCTACAACCGGTGCTTCACCGCCACCAACTGCAGCGCGCTCGACAACTTCTGGCGCTCGGTCTCGAACCTCACCATCGCCGTGACCGGTGGCTCTGGCTGCAGGTCGACCGGCGAGTTCTGGGCGGTGTCGCAGGCGGCACCGATGCGTCGGGTCAACGTCACCGGTGGCACCCTCACATTCATGGACTACTGCACCGCCGGTCCGCAATTCGCCAGCGGCGGATTCCTGGCCGACTCGAAGACCGGCTCGATCGTCAACGGCTCGCAGCAGCAGTTCCTGGTGCGGAACAGTTCCGTCGAATCTTGGTCGAACGGAGTGTGGAACCAGGTGTTCTCCGGCGTGGTCGGCGCTCCGGCCCAGTCCTTCCCGAACCCCACCTACACGACCCTCGCGACCACGGCGGTGAGCCGGGAGAAACCGTACCTCTTCTTCGACACCGCCAAGAACCGGTACAGCGTGTTCGTTCCTGAGAGCCGCACCGATTCGGCCGGAACCACCTGGGAGAACGCGCCGACGGCGGGCCGCGCCATCCCGCTCTCTGACTTCTTCGTCGCAAGGCCGGG
>JAYVNU010000326.1:0-8932 GCA_043758345.1 Lacisediminihabitans sp. | reverse complement strand
GCGGGCGCGGTGTGCCCCGGATCCCTGCCGCTACAGTATGAATATGCCTGCCGACGACCGCCGCCGCCGGCGCGCGACCATCCACGATGTGGCCGCGGAGGCCGGGCTGTCGCATGGCACCGTTTCCCGCGTGCTCAATTCCGAGCGCTACGTCTCGGCCACCGCCCAGTCAGCCGTCGAGGCCGCGATTGCCAAGGTCGGTTACGTTCGCAACACAGCGGCACGCAACCTGAAGACCCAGCAATCACATGCCATCGGCCTCATCGTGCACGAGCCGCACTCGCTGTTTCTCGAGGATCCGAATATCGGCACCATCCTGCTCGGCACCAATGAGATCCTCTCGAACGCCGACTACCAGCTCGTCTCGCTCGTCATCGATTCCGATCGGGACAGCGCTCGCGTCGCCGAATATCTGCGCGGCGGATTCGTCGACGGGGTCATCATCGTGTCGGCCCGGTCGGGGGATCCCATCGCTCACGCTGTCGCGTCGATCGGCATTCCGGCGGTATTCGTCGGACACCCCCCGGACATCTCGGGCGTTCCATTCGTCGGGATCGACAACGTGTCGGCTGCGGCATCCATCACCGCGCGGCTCCTCGAAACCGGTCGCAGCCGCATCGGGATGATCGCCAGCGCCCTCGACCGCGATTCCGGACAAGACAGGCTCTCGGGATTCCGGCAGGCGCTCGGACCCCGGTTCGATCCGGCGCTCATCGTCGAATTCCCGCTCTACTCCTACGACTCCGGTCTCGAGGGGATGCGCGAGCTGCTGGCGCGCGAACCAGCGATCGACGGAGTGTTCGCCGCGTCCGATGCGATCGGCGCCGGTGCGCTTGACGCGCTGCGAGCGGCCGGCCGGTCGGTGCCGCGCGATGTCGGCGTCGTGGGTTTCGACGATAGTGCGTGGGCGCTGCGCTGCCAGCCGCCGCTGTCGACGGTTCGCCAGCCGGCCGATGAACTCGGACGGATGGCGGCCCGCTCCGTGCTTGCCCAGCTGACGGGCGCACCCGACGTGCCGGAGGCTACTTTCCTCGAGACGTCGATCGTCTGGCGCGATTCGGCCTGAGTCGGGCGCCGGACTGCTCTGCCTGCTCTGCTCGCTCTGCCTGCTCCGGCCGCTCTGCCTGCTCCGCTCGCTCTGCCTGCTCTGCTCGCTCTGCCTACTCTGCTCGCTCTGCCTGCCTGCTCTGCTCGCTCTGCCTGCCTGCTCGCTCGCTCAACGGAAGTCCCGCGACACCGTCTGCTGCGTGATCGGCAGCACTTCGAGGCGGTCGGCGAGCAGGTTCGTCACCCCCTCCGCTGAGCGCTCGAGGATGCCGCGCACGATCATCGCCGATGCATCCCGTGCCACTCGCCGGTAGCGATTCCACACCCCGACGCTGCAGATGACGTTGGTGAGGCCGGTCTCGTCTTCGAGGTTCATGAAGGTGATGCCGCTCGCCGTCGCCGGACGCTGCCGATGGGTGACCACGCCGCCGACCTCGACGCGACGGCCCGACTCTGCGAGCTTCAGGTCGGCCGCGCTGAGCACGCCACGTGCCCCGAGCGCCACGCGCACGTGGCGGATCGGATGATCGGTCGGCGAGATCCCCGTCGCCCAGAGGTCTGCGGTCAACACGTCGATCGAGCTCGGCATCGAGAACAGCGGCGGCTGAACGGTGACCATGCTGCCCTCGAGGTACTCCTCCCGATTCTGGGCCGCATCGCCGGCCGCCCAGAGCGCCTCGCGCATCGTCAGGCCGAGGGACTCGAAGGCTCCGGCGGCGGCGAGAGACTCGAGCTGGGTCGTGATGAGCCCTGTTCTCCGCACGAGGTTCGCCAGGTCGGTGAAAGCCCCGCCGCGGTCGCGCTCGGCGACGATCGCCTTCGCGACCTTCTCGCCGATGCCCTTCACGTCGGCGAGCCCGAGCCGCACGACGAGGGTGCCGTCGCGGCGGTGATCATCGCAGTCGAAGTGCGCGTCGCGATCGTAGGTGCCGACGGCCGGCTGGTCGTGCGCGAGGCAGGCGGGGGAGCCGGTCGATCCCGCGGGTGCGTCAGTCGCCTGCTCGAGCCCGGGCTGCCAGCCCGAGCGCAGGATGTCGGGGCGCAGGGCGCGCACACCGTGGCGCCGGGCATCTGCCACGAGTGTCGCCGGCGAGTAGAACCCCATCGGCTGCGCGCGCAGCAGCCCGACCAGGAAGGCGGCCGGATAGTGCAGCCGCAGCCAGGCGGAGGCGTAGACGAGCAACCCGAAGCTCTGCGCGTGACTCTCGGCGAAGCCGAAGTTCGCGAACGCCTCGATGCGCAGGTAGATGTCGTCGGCTGTGTCGCCGACGATGCCGTTGCGGGCCATTCCGGCATAGAGCTTCGCCTTCAGCGATTCGATCTTCTCGAGTCCGCGCTTCGAACCCATCGCGCGGCGCAGGAGGTCGGCATCATCCGCCGTGCAGTCGCCGACCGCCATGGCCAGTTGCATGAGCTGCTCCTGGAAAAGCGGAACCCCCATCGTGCGGCGCAGCACCGGTTCTGCGAGCGGATGGATGAACGTGATCGGCTCCGTCCCCATCTTGCGACGGATGTAGGGATGCACCGCACCGCCCTGGATCGGCCCCGGACGCACCATCGCGATCTCGATCACGAGATCGTAGAGCCGTCGCGGCTGCATGCGCGGCAGCATCCCCATCTGGGCACGGCTCTCGACCTGGAAGACGCCGACCGAGTCCGCCCGGCAGAGCTGGTCGTAGACGCCCTGCTCCTCCTTCGGGATCGAGTGGAGGTCCCACTGTTCGTCGAGATGATCGCGCGCGAGATCGAAGGTGTGCTGGATCGCGTTCAGGATGCCGAGACCGAGCAGATCGAACTTGACGAGGCCCATCCACGCGCAGTCGTCTTTGTCCCACTGCAGCACCGTTCGATCCTTCATGCGGCCGTGCTCGATCGGGCAGACCTCGCCGACCGGGCGATCGGTGAGCACCATTCCGCCGGAGTGGATGCCCATGTGCCGCGGGAACTTCAGCACCTCGAGGGCGAGCTCGACCACGGCATCCGGGATGTCGTGGTCGTCGCTTCGGACGAGGCCGCCGTGGCGTTCGACCTGCTTCGACCAGGCATCCTGCTGCCCGGGGCTCGCCCCTAGTGCCTTCGCCATGTCGCGCACGGCGAACTTCGGTCGGTACTGGATGACGTTGGCCACCTGGGCGGCATTGTTGCGCCCGTACTTCGTATAGACGTACTGGATCACCTCCTCCCGTCGCTCCGAGTCGAAGTCGACGTCGATGTCGGGCTCCTCGTCGCGGCCATCGGAGAGGAATCGCTCGAACGGCAGCTCGTGTTTGATCGGATCGACGGCGGTGATCCTCAGCAGGTAGCAGACGACCGAGTTCGCGGCGGATCCGCGACCCTGGCAGAGGATGCCGCTCTGCCGGGCGAAGCGAACGATGTCGTGCACGATGAGGAAATAGCCGGCGAAGTGCTTGACGTCGATCAGTTTCAGTTCGCGCTCGATGCGCTCGCGGATCTCAGAGTCAGCATTCGGATAGGTGTCGGGAATCGCCTCGATCACGAGCTGCCTGAGGTAGCTCATCGGGGTGTGACCGACCGGAACCTCCTGCTTCGGAAGGTCGGGTTTCGCGCTGCGCAGGGTGAATCCGTGGCTCTCCGCCACCTCGACGGTGTGCTCGACGGCACCGGGATAACGCGAGAAAAGCCGTGCCATCTCGTCACCCGAACGCAGGTGCTGCGCCCCGGATGCCGGCAGCCAGCCATCCATGTCGTCGAGGCTGCGGCGGGCCCTCACAGCCGCAAGTGCCGAGGCGAGCCTGAACTGCTCCGGCTTCGCGTAGTGCACGTTGCCGGTCGCCACCACCTGCAGGTCTCGACGTCTCGCGAGCGCGAAGAGCACGTCGTTGTGATCGCTGTCGAGCGGATTTCCGTGGTCGAAGAGCTCGACGATCACGCTGTCGTGACCGAAGAGGTCGATGAGCTGATCGAGCTCGCGAAGGGCGGCCTCGCCCCCCGCTCCTGTCGAAGGGTCGATCAGCGCCTGGCGCACGGTTCCCTTTCGGCAGCCGGTGAGGATCGTCCAGTGGCCGCCGGCCCGCTCGGCGAGCTGGTCGAGGTCGTAGACCGGGCGCCCCTTCTCGAGCCCGGCGAGCTGGCCTGCGGTGAGGGCGCCGGCGAGCCGGTGGTAACCCTCCTCCTTTCGCGCGAGCACCAGCAGGTGGCTGCCCTCCGGGTCTGCCGAGCCGTTCTGCGGCTTGCTCAGTTCGAGCGAGAGCTCCGCGCCGAACACGGTGCCGATGCCGGGGTGGGCCTCGGCCGCCTCGGCCACCCGCACGATGCCGTAGAAGCCGTCGTGGTCGGTGACGGCGAGGGAGTGCAGGCCGAGCCGCACCGCCTCTTCGAGCAGTTGCTCGGGCAGCGAAGCACCGTCGAGGAAGCTGAAGTTGGTGTGCGCGTGCAACTCTGCGTAGGGCACGGTGCTGACGACCCGGTCAGAAAGTGTCGGCGGAACGTAGGCGTTGCGCTTGAGCGACCAGGCCGGACTGTCGCCGCCATCCGCTCCGAGAGGCCGCACCTGCTTTGCGCCGGGGCGCCGCGTCTCCGAGAGCTTGCGCTCGTATTCCGACCAGGGGACCGGGGGATTGCTCCAGCCCATCAGTCGCGCCCCTTGCCTGTCAGGTCCATCAGTCGTACCTCGCCTCTGCCCACCAGAGGTGGTCTTCGAGCACCAGCAGCAGTGCGGAACCCGCATCGTCGAGCACCTGGAACCGGCTCGCGCGACGGGAGGACGTCACATCCCACCAGCGCAGCGCGATCGGCCAGGGGCCAGCCCAGCCGACGATCGTGAGTAATGTTCGGCCGTCGATCGAGAATCTGGCCGGGTCGCCCGACAGTAGCCCGCGATCATCGAGGTCGACCGGATCACCGGCGGAGTCGAGCACGAGTGCCGGGATCGGATGCTCGAACACCATCGTCGGCGTCGGCTGCGGCAGCCTGCCCGGCCACGGTTGCGCTGTCGAATTGCCGCCGACCGGCCGGTCACCCCAGGCACTGAGATTCTGCCGCTCCGAGAGCGTCCTTCCGCCGCCGAGGGTCGCCGTCAGAACGCCACCGTGCCCGAGCATGCTCTGCACCCGGGAGAGTCCGTGGTGAATGCGTTCGTCGTGCCCGGTACCCCAGAGTCCGTGCTCGTGATTCGCGATCGGGTCGACCGCCTCCGGAACGACCCGCACCCGCGCGACCCGGGAGCTGAGACCGGAGTCGATGGTGCCGCTTCCCTGCAGCTGCCAGCGCACGCGGTCGACGATATCCGCCGCTGTGAAGGAACGCGGATGCAGCCAGCTGCGCTCCGACAGTTCCCCCGACTCCGAATCGATCTCCACCCTGATCGCCGTACAGACGAGATGGGAGCCGAGGAGATCTGCGATGAAACCGTCGGCGATGCCACGGAACCCGAAGGCGACCTGCTCGATCCGATCGAGGGGAGGTTCGAAGGCGACCGATCCCTCGAGCTCCTCCGGGGGAATCCTCGGAGTCACCGGGCTCGAGTCGAGACCGCAGGCCAGCGCGTGCAGGTGCGCGCCGGCCTCACCGAAGCGGGCCTCGACATCCGTCGCCGACAGCGCCGAGAACTCTCCGAGCGTTCGGATGCCGAGCCGTCGAAGCAGTGTCGTCAGGGATGCCGCCCCCAGCAGTCCGACCGGCATGCCCGAGAGGAAGGCTGCCGAGTCGCCCTCCGGAACGACGCGGATGCGTCCGCCGCCGACCGACGGTCCGACCGTCGTGCGGGCCGCGTGTTCCGCCGTGAACGGGCCATCGGCGATGCCCACCCGAGCGCCCGGGATGCCGAGGCCGTCGAGCGCGTCGAGCAGCCAGAGCGCTGCCTCCTCCTCGCTGCCGTAGTAGCGGGCCGGGCCGCGCGACCGCAGCGCGCAGGTTCCCGGGCGCAGCAGTTGCACCCCCGGCATCGTCTCCTCGATCGCCTCGAGCACCGGTTCGAACGAGCGCAGGTCGAGTTGCTCTTCGTAGGGCAGCACGACGAGCGAAGTGCACCGTGCCTGGGCGTCTCGAACGCGTTGCCCGCGCCTGACCCCTTCGCGGCGCGCCGAGGCCGAGCACGCGAAGACCTCTCCGCGGTCGATGAGGGCGAGCGGGGCATCCATCGTCAGCGCATGGGAACGGGCGGCAGCGACCACCGGCCAGTCCGGACACCAGAGCAGGATGGTGCGGGTCGGTGGAGGAGCACCGAGCGGATGCCTGTGAGCTGTCGTGCCCGGCTGCGTCGTCACGCGCTGAGTCGTCACGCGCTCAGCTCCTGCTCGAAGTCGCCACTGAGTTCATGATCGTGCCCAGTGGCGGTTGCCGCCTTCGCCAGGAGCGAAACGCGTTCCGGCAACCAGACCCGGGTGCTGCGCGGCCTCGTGGCGAGCCGACTGGAGACCGTCACGGTGACCTGGCGGGCGGCGAGGTGCCCATGACCGTTGCCGATACCCGTCCAGTTGCTCTCGGAGATGCTGAGCATCGCCTCGCTCTGCGGCCACGGCCCGAGCACGATCAGCGTCGCGCCACGCTGTCGCAGTCGCGCCGTCAGGCGGGAGACGCTCGAATCGCTCGCCCGTTTCGGCGGACGGGTGACGACGACACCGAGCACATCGGCGACGGCGGCGGTGACCGAGAGCCACTGGTCTCCCGGATGCGGAATGAGAACGAGCCGATCGAGGTCGATGCCGAACCCCTGCGCGGCCTCCACGCCGAACTCCGGTATGCCGACGACCCCGCACCACGACCCGGCGGCCGACGGCGCCGCAAGAAGCGCCATGACGAGCGCTGCGGAGTTCTCGACCGAGTAGGCGGCACCCTGTTTGAGCCCTCCGCCGGGAAGCAGGCGACCGATGGCCGGATGCGTCGGGATGAGCCTCGTGTCGAGCTTCGTCGCCTGCATGCTGCGGATGCGCGCCTGCAACTCCTCGACGGTGGCGCGCGTCGGCTCCACCACGAGAGTCGCTGCCGCTGAGGTCATCTCCTCATATTCGAACATACCTTCGAATATGTCAATTGCCACCGACATCCACGCGGCGTGTCATCCCGCCCGCCCTCCCGAAAACGCAGGAGATTCGGGTGATTCTTGTCAAAACGTGACGATTTTGCTCAGAAAAGCCAGAATCTCCTGCGTTTTAAGTAGAGCGACGAGACCCTACGAAGCGACCGATGACTTTTCGGCGTACTCGAGCTCCCGGGACGCGTCCGCCCGCGCAGCCGCGGCTGCCGCCCGCCTCGGGGAGAAGACCCAGAAGCGGTAAAGCGCGAAGCGAAAGGCGGTTCCGAGGGCGAGACCGACGACATTGGTCGCGACGTTGTCGTCAAGGATCGACGTCAGTCCGAGAAGGTAGTGCGAAACCCAGAGACATCCAACGGCGATGAGAAGCCCAGCGATGCTGACGACGGCATATTCGATGCCCTGGCGGACGGCATCCGTCCGCCGCTGGTCGCGGAACGTCCAGAGCCGGTTGCCGATCCAGCTGGCGATGATCGCGAGGGTGCTCGAAATCACCTTGGCGATTACCGGACCGCTGTGCACGAGGCTCGGCGAGAGCACCGTCGAACGCAGCGCATTGAAGACGACGATGTCGATGACAACACCCACGCCGCCGACAAGCAGGAAGCTCGCACCCTGACGCATCAGCGCCAGGAGGGACTCACGGGAGAAGAAGGTGAGGAGAGAGTCGCGCGAAGAGTTCTCAGACATTGGCAGCCTTGAGGGAGTGAAGCGGAACGGCCACGACGGGAGCGAATTTGCGCGCCCCGAATATCCTGGCCGGCAAACCCTTCACACCCCACACGGTCACGCGACCGATCGCCTCTCTGACAATGCCCGACGACATCTTGGAGACGCCGTGCACCCTTTCGACGAAAGTGATTGGGACCTCGGCAATACGAAGCCCGGCCGTATATGCGTTCCAGAGCATATCAATCTGGAAGCAATACCCCTGGCTCTCGACAGAGTGGTAGTCGATGGCGCGAAGAGCGTCGGCGCGGAAGGCGCGATAGCCGCCGGTCACATCCCGAACCGGGAGCCCGAGGGCGAGCCGCGCATACAGGCTGCCTCCGCGGGAGAGGATGATGCGGCGAAGCGGCCAGTTCTCGACGGCACCGCCCGGTGTCCAGCGCGAGCCGAGTACAACATCCGAATCGTCGAGAGCTTCAAGAAGGCGGTGCAGTTCTTCGGGCCGGTGGGAGCCGTCCGCGTCCATCTCGACGAGGCGACCGAAGCCCTGCTCGAGGCCCCAGTCGAATCCGGCCCGGTACGCGGCGCCGAGACCCTCCTTGCCCGCACGGTGCAGAGCGTGCACGCGCTCGTGCCCGGAGGCGAGCGCAGAGGCGAGGGCCCCCGTGCCGTCGGGGGAGTTGTCGTCAACGACGAGGATGTCGACATCCGGCAGGCTGCGAAGAACGCGCGCAACGATCAACGGAAGATTCTCGCGCTCGTTATAGGTCGGGATCACGACGAGGGTTCGGTTTTTTTCGTTCATGGGGTCTCCCTGGTCAATTCGTAGACGGTAGTGAGATGGATGGGAAACTGATTGGTCACCGTGTAACCGAAGCTCTCGAGACGCAGCACGTCGGTGGGGATACCGGCTCCAGGCACCTCGAGCGCCCACACCGTGTGGGTCGTTCCGAGTTCGGCCGCGGTAATCGGGGAGACCGAATCCCAGATGCCGGAGAGCCGGCTGTAAGGGGTCTTGAGGGTGACATCCGAAAGTTCTGCAAAGTCTTGCGGATAGAGGTGGATGGCCAACCGAGGCTTGATGGACGGCTTCACCGTCTCGTCGAAGACGACCGCATCACCGGGCGTCGCGTGCGCGGCCACGACCTGCGCGGCCTGACGGAAGTCACTGTTGTTCTTCGCATACTGGCCACGCTCGGACAGGTAACTCGGAACGGCGAGACC
>JAYVNU010000325.1:0-8934 GCA_043758345.1 Lacisediminihabitans sp. | reverse complement strand
CCCGCTGGGGTCAGCGCAGCTCCTCGAGAAATCGGGACGGCTTCCGTTCCTGCCCCCGACCGGTCGTCGTTCTCGCCCACGACAGGTGAAGGCGTCTCCGCGCACGCGTGACGCCGACGTAGAGCAGCCGACGCTCCTCATCCACCGCCTCGGCGGTCTTCGCGTAGGTGATCGGAACGTAGCCCTCGCTCAGCCCGACGACGTAAACCGTGTCCCACTCGAGGCCCTTCGCCGAGTGCAGCGTTGCGAGCGTCACGGCGGCGAGCGTCGGCTCGTGCTGGGCGGCTGACCGTTCGTACAAATCGTCGACGAACCCGCGCAGCGTCGTGCCCTCCCGCGAGGACTCCGCGAGCCCCATGATCGCGTTGAGGGACTCCCAGCGGTCGCGCACCGCGCCGCGGATCTCCGGCGGGTCCTGGGTCCAGCCGAGCGAGCGCAGCACGTCGCTCACCGTCTTGAACAGAGGCTCTTTCGCCCCGGCGACAACCGCGCCCTTGAGCATCATGAGTGCCTGTTTCACCTCCTGCAGGTCGAAGAAACGAGTTCCCCCGCGAAGCTGGACGGTGACCCCGGAGTCGCCGAGGGCCGCCTCGATCGCGGCAGCCTGCACGTTGATCCGGTACAGCACGGCGATGTCCTGCGGACGAGTACCCGCGGCGATCTGCTCGGCGATCCGCTGCCCGATCGCCCGCGCCTCCGCGATCTCGCTCGGGTAGACGTCGATCGTCGGCGCCGCCGTGCCCGGCTGCTCGACGGCCGCGTGGAGCGTGAGCGCACCGGGGCGCGCCCGCATCAGCCGGTTCGCCGAGTGGACGATGTGCTGGGTCGAGCGATAGTTCTGTTCGAGTCGAACAATGGTCGCCTCGCGATACCTGGCGGGAAATCCGAGCAGGTAGTCGGCGGATGCCCCGGCGAACGAGTAGATCGTCTGGCTCGCATCGCCGACCACGCAGACATCCTGCCGATCGCCGAGCCAGAGATCGAGAAGCGCCTGTTGAAGCGGCGAGACATCCTGGTACTCGTCGACGACGAAGAAGCGGTACTGCTCGCGCACCTGCTGGGCGACCCGCGGCTCCGACTCGATCATTCCCGCGGTCGCGAGCAGCACATCCTCGAAGTCCAGTTGGCGGCGCTCGTCTTTGATGGATTCGTAGGCGCGGTGCAACGCGAGCATCTTCTCTGCGTCGAGGTGCGCCGGCATCGCACGCCCGTCGATCGCCGCGGAGTACTGCTCGAGGGTGAGCCGCGATACCTTCCGCCATTCGATCTCGGCGGCGAGGTCGCGAAGCGTGGCCGTGTCGAGCTTCAGCCTCAGGGTCTCGGCGGCGTGGCCGAGCATCCGACCTTTGCTGTCGAGGATGCGCGGCATCGTCCCGCCGATCACCTGCGGCCAGAAGAATCCGAGTTGTGAGAGCGCGGTTGCATGGAATGTGCGTGCGGCCACGCCGGTCGTGCCGAGATGGCGCAGCCGACCACGGAGCTCGGCGGCCGATCTCGAGGTGAACGTCAGGGCCATGACGCGTTCGGGCGCGTAGACACCGGTGGCCACGCCGTAGGCGATGCGATGGGTGATGGCGCGGGTCTTACCCGTTCCGGCGCCGGCGAGCAGAACGACCGGGCCGAGCAGTGATTCCGCCGCGACCCGCTGTTGCTCGTCGAGGTCGTCGAGGAGAGACTCCGCCCCGGTCATCG
This sequence comes from Lacisediminihabitans sp., assembly GCA_043758345.1. Taxonomy (GTDB): domain Bacteria; phylum Actinomycetota; class Actinomycetes; order Actinomycetales; family Microbacteriaceae; genus Lacisediminihabitans. The sequence continues at coordinate 7,242 of JAYVNU010000325.1, read as the reverse complement.
CCGTGTCGCTCCGGTCACCAGTCGATTTTGTCGTCGATGGGCGAGCCGTACCAGTGCTCGAGGATCGCCCGGGCGATCGAGGTGTGTCCGGGGAGCGCGATCTCCCCGAGCGCAGCGGTGAGCTCGTCCCTGCTGAACCAGCGAAGGTCGAGGATCTCGTCGCCGTCCGGGGTGAGCGTCGACTCGATCGCCGGGTCGACCGTCGCCAGGAACCCGACCATCAGGCTCGCCGGGAACGGCCAGGGTTGGGATCCGAGATACACCGGATCGATGACACGGATGCCGGACTCCTCGAACACCTCGCGGATGACGGCGCTCTCGAGCGACTCCCCCGGCTCGACGAAACCCGCGAGCAGCGAATAGCGGTTGCTCTCCCAGAGGGCATTCGAGCCGAGCAGGATGCGGTCCTTCGAGTCGACGATCCCGACGATGATGGCGGCATCCGTTCGCGGAAAGATCTCTTTTCCCTCGGGTTCACGGCGAACCCATCCCCCGAGTTCCGGGGTCGTCGGCTCGCCGGTGCGCGGGGAGAAGCCGTGCGACAGATGCCAGTTCGCGAGCGCGAGCGCCGCCGTGAAAAGCCCGGCGTCGAGGGTGCTGAGCCGACTGCCGAGTGCGCGGAGGTTTCCCCACTTCGCCGGGTCGAGCTCGAGCGCTTCGGCGGCCTCGTCGCTGAGCACGACAGCGACGATCGGCGCTCCGAGCACCGGTTCGGCGAGCGCACGTCCGAGATAGAGGCGCAGCTCGGTCGACGGAACCTGCGAGGCCTCGAGCAGGCGCAACTCGGAGTCACCGGCGAGCAGCGCCGAGCCGCGATGGAGCGCGAGAACCCGGGTCGAATCATCCGTCCACAGTTCGTCGAAGAGCTCTGGGCGACTACGGGCGAGGTAGTCACGATCGAGGTCGTGACGGGACAGCGGCAACAGCGAAAGGAACTCTCGGGACACGACAACGACCAATCAACGCGGCGGGCGGGGATCAGCGTGGCGTTCGACGTCACTCACGGCCGACGACTTACCCTGTCGGTATGGCCAGATCCCCCCTCACTCTAGCCGCGCTCGCAACAGCCGCCGTGGCCGGCATGGATGTCGTCGGCGCCGAGAGCTTCGGCTCCGGAAGCGACGGCGACTTCGAGTCGGCTCTACTCACCACCCGCGATGGCGAGCGCTGGATCATTCGCGTTCCGACGTCTGAACGCGCGGAGGCCGAGCAGTCCGCAGATCTCGTCGCGCTCCGGGCACTCAGCACCGGCGTCCGCTCCCGCTTGCCGTTCGACGTCTCCACCTTCGCCGGGCAGACCCCGATCAGCGGCACCCGCGCGGTTGTCTACTCCTTGCTCGCCGGTGCGCGCGTGCCGATCGGCGCTCTCACCGCCGACAACGACCTCGCGGCCTCGATCGGACGGGCGACAGCGGCGATCCATTCCCTTCCGACGAGTTTCGTGACGGATGCCGGTCTGCCGATGCTCACCCCGACCGAGATCCTCCGTGGGCTTGTCACCGTGATGGACCGGGCGTCGGCCACCACCCTCGTGCCGGCTGCACTCCTCGGCCGCTGGGAGCGCGCCACCGAGGATTCCGCCCTCTGGCAGTTCGCCCCCACCGTGGTCAACGGCACGCTGAGCGCGAGTTCATTCCTCGCCGCCGATCATGCGGTGACCGGCGTGCTCGGCTGGCACAGTCTCAGCGTCGGCGACCCTGCGCGAGACGTCTACTGGCTTCTCGCCGCCCAGTCGGAGGAGGTCACGGCGACCGCCTTCGACTCCTACACGGCGGCGCGGGGTGCCAGCGATCGCCAGGTGCATCGCCGGGCAATGCTCTACTCCGAGCTCGAGATCGCGAAATGGCTGCTTCACGGAACGCAGCAGCGCAGCACCGAGATCGTGGATGACGCGGTCGAGATGCTGCAGGGGCTCATCGACAGCGTGCACGACGACCTCGACCGCACGATCGGTCACAACACCGTGCCGGTCATGGCCGTCGACGAGGTCGAGGCCATGCTCGATCGAGATAACCGTCTCGATCGAGACAACCGTCTCAATCGAGACAGGCGCTCGAACGGTTAAAGGCCCTTCAGCGGCTTCGGCATACGAACCACCGCAAGTCGAGGCACCCGCTGCGTGAGCCGGATGCGCAACGACAGCCGACTGGACCTCGCGAGTATGACAGCGACCGCGCCGGCCGCGAGCGCAGGCACCACGCCCGCGACGATCATCGCCTCGCGGACACCCCAGGTCTCCGCGACCCAGCCGATCAGCGGACCGCCGAGGGCCTGGCCGCCCAGCAGCACCATCGAATAGAGCGACATGACCCGACCGCGGATCGCGCGATTGGTCGACAGCTGCACGATCGATTCCGCTCCGGTGGCGAACAGCAGTCGGGTCACCCCGATGCACACCAGGAAGACGAGGAAGACACCCGGAAGCGGCGCCAACCCGGTCGCGATGAGGGCGAGACCGAAGAGGCCGGCGAACAGCATTATCGACCGGAGCCGCACCGTCATCCGCCTCGTCGACAGCAGTGCTCCGGCGAGCGCGCCGACGGCGGCTGCGGAGCTGTACAGGCCGTAGCCGGCTGCACCGGTCTTGAAGATCGTGTCGGCGAATGACACCAGGAGCACCGGGAGGGTCATCCCGAACGTCGAGACGAACGCGAGTATGACGACCGACCAGAGAATCGTCGGCTTCGAGATGGCGTAGTGGAGACCTTCGCGGATCTGACCCCTCGACGGCTCGACCCTCGGTGAGGGGAAGAGCTCGGCGACGCGCATCCGTCCGAGCGTGAGGACGACGATCGCGGCGGCGACGGAGTTCACTCCGATCGACCAGCCGGCGCCGACGACGGCGACGAGGATGCCGCTGATCGCCGGTCCGAGCAGACCGCCGAGGTGGAAGATCGATGCGTTGAGGCTGATGGCGTTTCTGAGCCGACGATGACCGACCATCTCGTTGACGAACGCCGAGCGTGCCGGACCCTCGATGACGGCGGCGCAGCCGAGGAGGAAAGCGACCAGGTAGACCTCGGAGACCTGCACGACCCCGGTGAGTGTAAGGGCAGCGAGCCCGCCACAGAGCAGGAACGCGGCCGATTGCGTCGCCATCATCAGCTTGCGCTTGTCGAGCCGATCGGCGATGACGCCACCCCAGACACCGAAGAAGAGCACCGGCGAGAACTGCAGGAACACCGTGAGGCCGACGGCCGTGATGCTCTTCGTGAGTTCGAAGACCAGCCAATCGATCGCGATGCGCTGCATCCATGCCGAGGTGTTGGCGATCGTCTGCGAGATCACGTAGAGGCGGTAGTTGTAGACACGGAGCGAATCGAAGGTATCGCGCCAGCGAGGTCGTTGGAGGAGGACGGGAATCGGTTCGGTCGGCGGACTGATGGCGGTTTTTTCGGTGGTCACGTGTGTTCCTGCGTCGAGCTTGCGTGTCGTGGTGGTCTGACTTCCCGTCCACGCTATTGGCTCGATACTCATTCGCTTCTAGAATCGAGACTATAAGTCTCATTGCGTTTGCTTATGACAGGGGTTCGATGTTCGATCCGATACTGCTGAAGACCTTCGTCACCGTCGCCGAGACGCTGAGCTTCACGAACGCGGGCCAGCTGCTCGGGCTCAGCCAGCCGACCGTGAGCCAGCACATCCGTCGGCTCGAGGTCGCGGCCGGTCGTGGCCTCGTGCTGCGCGATACGCGCGAGGTGCGCCTGACCGACAACGGCGACGCGATGCTCGGATTCGCCCGCACGATACTCGCCGCCCACGACCAGGCATCGAGCTACTTCACCGGCTCGGCGATGCGCGGCCGACTGAGGTTCGGATCGGCGGATGACCTCGCCCTCACCCAGCTGCCCCAGATCCTTCGAGACTTCCGCCAGCTGTACCCGCACATCAACCTCGAGCTCACCGTCAACCAGAGCGGCGTGCTCACCCGTCGACTCGCCGCGGGCCAGCTCGACCTGGTCTTCGTTCGGCAGGCTCCGGATGCCCAGGACGGCCGCGTCGTCAGACGCGATCGTCTCGTCTGGGTCGGCCACCGCACCCTCACCGTCGAGCCCGAGCAGGCCGTTCCGCTCATCGTCTACCAGTCACCGAGCCTCAGCCGCACGATCATGATCGACGGGCTCGAAGCGATGGGACGCACCTGGCGCATCACCTGCAACGTGCGGGAGATCAACGGGGTGCTGGCGGCGACCCGGGCGGGAATCGGCGTTGCGGCCTTCCCGCAGAGCCTCATCCCGCCCGACCTGGTCGAGCTTCCCGACTCGCTCGGCCTGCCGAAGCTCGGGGAGGTCGAGTTCAGCCTCCTCGACAACCCCGCGTCGCCACGCGAGCCCGTCGATGCCCTCGTCTCGGCGATCCTCGGTCGTCAGAACTCGGTGGCCGCGCGCGCATGACCTGTCGTGAGCGGCTTTGGCCGGTCGGCCGCCTCGGCGAAGGACCCCGTTACGACCCGGGGGACCCCTGCGCACGGGGGTCCCTCGCGCCACAGCTGGAGCTATGGCCGCGGGGAAGTCACGGAGGTGCGCCACTTGGCGAGCAGCTCCGCCTCCGAGAAGAGGTGCTCGGGGCGGATGACCTCGTCGCTCGCCACGAAGTAGAACACGGCGTCGATCAGGTCGGGATCGATGCCGCGCCACTTCGCGTAGGCCAGCCGGTAGAGCGCGAGCTGGAGTTGTTTCTGTTCCAGATCGGCGGCATCCCGCGGCGGCTTCCCCGTCTTCCAGTCAACGACCTCGAATCGGTCGCCGTGCTGGTAGACGGCGTCGATCTTGCAGATCACCACCTGCCCGTCGAAGGGAAGATGGATCTCCCGCTCGACATCCACGGCAGCGCGCGATCCCCACGGGCTGGCCTCGAAGATCGCCTTGAGCCCGGCGAGCGCCTCGTCGTCGACGAGGTCTTCTCCGTCGAGTTCGGTGTCGAAGGCGTCGAGATCGTCGGCGGCACCCGGTTGGCCGTAGCGGTTTTCGACCCAGCTGTGGAAGATCGTGCCGAGCTGCGTCGCCCGATACGGTTTCTGCGGCATCGGCCGACGCAGTGAGGAGGCGACGGAGGCCGGATCCGTCACGAAGTCTTTGAAGCGGGAGGCCGGCACGCGGGTCGGCAAAGTGATGAGTCCGCTCGCGCCGAGCCGGGCGCGGCGCTCCTCGAGCAGCTGCTCGAGTTGATGGGTGAGAAATCCGGCGATCACCGGCTCGGCGTCGAGCACCTGCCGCGCCGCGCGTTCGACCGCCGGTCGGCGGGATCCGAGCGGATCGAACGGCCAGGTCACCCGCTCGAGATGGTCTCCGAGGGGGTTGTCCGGTGACTGCGGAGCGAGCGGTAGCGCGGGCAGGATTCCGGCATCCGCCAGTTCGGTGAGGAAGACGCTCGGGCGCCGCGGCTTCCTCTGCGTCGCCCAGAACGATCCGGTGAGCAACAGCCCGTGGCGGGCGCGGGTGATCGCCACGTAGGCGAGACGTCGTTCTTCGTCGACGCTTCGTACCCGCACCGCCTCCGAGAAACGCTTCAGTTCGTCGACTACCTCCTTTCGAGTCATTGCGCTACGCCAGTCGAACAGCGGCAACTCGTCGGCATCCCCGCGGAACGGCCAGGGCAATTGACCGAAGGCTGCCCACCCTTTGAAGCCCTCGAGGGGTTTCGCGGGCAGGTCGTCTTCGACGAACCTCGGCACGACGACGTGGTCCCACTCGAGGCCCTTTGCGCCGTGAATGGTGAGGATCTGCACGGTGCCGGGCTCCGGATCTTCCGGCCTCGGCGAGAGATCTTCGCGCTGTTCGGCCTCTCGGAGCCAGGTCAGGAAGCCGCGGAGGCTGGCGTTCTCGTCGACCGACAGGTAGCCCGACAACGCATCGAGGAACGCATCGACCGGAGCCTGCCCGAGCACGCGGAAATCGTTCGCGATGACCTCGATGTCGAGCTGGAGCTCCTGCAGCACGACGATGACGAAATCTCGCAGGTCGAGCCCGGCCCGTGAACGCAGACGGGCGAAGAACTGCCCGGCGTTGCGAAGGCGGACGACGCCGACCTCGCTGAAGGCCACAAGGAAGCTGTGGCCCTGCCTGGCCGTCGCGATGAAGTCAAGGGCGTCCACGATCGAGCCACCCTCCCCCTCTGCGACGGACTGGCGCATCCGCTCCTTCACCTCTTTCTCGAGCGGATGCTGCGCAACGTCGAGATCGCGAAGACGGGAGGCAAGGCGATTGAGGGCGTGCAGATCCTGCACCCCGAGTCGCCACCGTGACCCGGCGAGCAGCCGGACGAGCTCGAGCCCGGCACCCGGATCACCGATGACGCTGAGCGCGCTCACCAGGTCGGCGATCTCGGGTTCGGAGAGCAGGCCGTTGAGTCCGAGTACGTGGTACCTGAGTCCGGCTTTCCGAAGTGCGGCGAGAAAGTGGGCCTGCGTCTTGCGGGTGCGGAACAGCATCGCGGCGGAGGGCGGAGTGCCCGTCGCGGTCTTCTCGGCGAGACGTTCGGACAGCCAGGAAGCGGCCGCATCCGCTTCGTCGATCACGGACTCGCAGAAGGCGGAATCGACGGGCCTCACGGAGGCCGAAGCCGGGGCATCCAGTTTCTGCACCTTCACGCGGGAAGTCGCCACGAACGGTGACACCACCTCGTTCGCAGCCTCGAGGATGCGATGCCCGTTGCGCCAACTGGTCGACAGGGCGAAACGGAGCGTCTCCGCCGATGATCCGGCACTGGCGAAGGCGCCCGCGAAGTCGTCGAGGTTCGAGGCGCTCGCCCCGCGCCAGCCGTAGATCGATTGGTTGGGATCGCCGACCGCCATGACCGGATGCCCGGCGAACAGTTCGGCGAGCAGCCAGGTCTGCATGACGGAGGTGTCCTGATACTCGTCGAGGAGAACCACGCGGTAGCGCTCCCTCTCATCGAGGGCGACCCGCGGCTGGGTGCGGACGATTCTCAGGGCGAGCGACACCTGGTCGGCGTACTCGATGAGTCCCCGTGTCGCCTTCACCGACTGGAACTCCGCGGCGAGGTCGATCAGCACATCGAGGGATCCCACAGTCTCGGCGAGAAGCACAGCGTCGTGATATTCGCCACGCCCCCCGTTCGGGAGGTTCTCGATCGTGCGGAACTCTTTCGCGAATGTTCGGAGCTTCTCGGCGTCGACGTCGTTCTCCGCCATCGCCCGAGAGAGCCCGAGCACCGCCCGGGTTACCGGCTCCAGATTCTTGCCGAGGTCGGGAAGCCGCGGATCCGAACTGCGCGTGACAA
>JAYVNU010000324.1:0-2916 GCA_043758345.1 Lacisediminihabitans sp. | reverse complement strand
CGAGGTCTTCGATCACGAGCGGTGCGCCCTCCACCGTGATGGCGACGCTCGAAACGCTGGAGAGGCGCCGCAGGCTCTCGCTCAGTTGCAGCAGCATGTACTGCTGTTCCCGTGGGGTCGCGGTCTTCGCCTCCCTGGTCAGATCCACTTTCGCGACACCGCCGACCACGGGAACGAGGCTTCCGGCGGTCGTCAACTGCGTGCCATCCGGGAACTCGCTGCGGGCGGCCCCCTCGAGCCAGGCCGGCGGTCCGGCGAGGAGGGCGGACACGATGCGTGTCGCCGCGCTGCCGCTCGGGAACCAGCGCAGGTCGGGGACGAGGTTCTGAAGGCCCTGATCGAGGAAGTACAGCGCCTGCTTGTTGAACAGGCGCTGGAACGTCGCATCTGGCAGCACGATGCCGTTCGGAGCCTCACTGATGCGCCACTGCCCGTTCTGCTTCGTGAACGAGAACTCGAGTGTCGATGGGCTGTTCGACGGCTTGTAGGTTCCCGTGCTGTCGACGATGGCGTTGGTGGTGAACGAGTAGTCGATCGTGTTGCCGTCGACCGGGGTGTAACGGGCGTTGCCAGTTCGAACCTGCACGATCTGACTCGGATCCCACTTGCCCGCGAATGTCGTCGAGAGGAACTCACGAGCGACCGCGTAACCCCCGGTCGAGGATTGGAAGGCGGCGATGAAGCCCTTGAGGATCGCCGCGGGGGTGTCTCCCCTCCCGGGGCCGACCGGGTTGACCTCGAAGCCCGTGCCGCTCGCGTTCGCCGCAATCGAAAGGCCCTGGGTCGCCGGTCCCTCGGCGGGGATGCTCACACATCCGGCGAGCAGCGAGACGACCGCGACAGCGGCGGCGGCGGCGAGCACGCGGAGGATTTGGCGGTCAGTCATCCAGCGCCCCTTCGGATTGGTTCTCATCGCCTCGCTCATCGTCCGGGGGCAGTGCGAGCGGGGAAGACACGATGGCCGACCCTCGCTCCCTCGGAAGGGTGAGCCGGAAGCAGGTGCCGTCGCCCGGCTCCGACCACACCTCCAGCCAGCCATTGTGCAACACCGCGTCTTCGAGGGAGATGGCAAGGCCGAGCCCAGTGCCGCCGATCGTACGCTGGCGAGAGGGGTCGGCCCGCCAGAAACGATCGAACACCCGCGACGCCTCGACCGCGGTCATCCCGATCCCCCAGTCGCGTACGGCGATCGCGATCGCGGACTCGTTGCTGTCGACGAGGACCTCGATCGGTTTTCCCTCGCCGTGCTCGACCGCGTTGCCGAGGAGGTTGCGGAGGATGCGGCGGATGCGGCGGGCATCCACCTCCGCCTCGAAATAGCCGCCGGGCGCGATCACCCGGAGTTCAGACCCGCGCCCGTCGGCGAGAAGCGCCATCGCGTCGACGGCCTCCTCGACGAGGCGCACCAGGTTCGTCGGCACCAGGTCGAGTTCGACCGCGCCGGCGTCGTATCGACTCACCTCGAGGAGGTCGGCGAGCAGCACCTCGAAACGCTGCACCTGTGTATGCAGCAGTTCCGCGGTGCGGGCCGTCGACGGTTCGAACGCCTCGCGCTGGTCGTAGAGCACATCGCCGGCCAGCCGGATGGTGGTCAGCGGCGTTCGCAGCTCGTGGGAGACATCCGACACGAAGCGCTGTTGCAGCCGGGAGAGCGCCGCGAGCTTGGTGATCTGCTGCTGGAGGCTGTCGGCCATACCGTTGAACGACCGGGCGAGAGTGGCGATCACGTCGTCGCCGTGCTCCGGGATGCGCACCTCGAGTTGCCCGGCTGCCAGCTTCTGGCTGGTCTCCGCCGCCGTTCGAATCGGTCCGACGACGAGCCGCACCACGACGACTGTCACCCCGGCGATGAGCAGGATGAGCGCGAGGCCGCCGAGCAGCATTGTCTGCAACACGAAACCGAGGGTGACCTGTTCGTCGGCGAGGGAGTAGACAAGGTAAATCTCGTAATTGCCGGCCGGTCCGACCGTCACCTGCGAGCCGACCACGATCGCCGGGGTTCCGCCCGCGAGCGTCACCGACTGGTACTGCACGTGAGTCGGATCGGCCCGCACTCTCGTGCGGAGGCCCTCGGACACCACATGCGGAAAGTCCGTGGTGTTGGTCGGCTGCATGATCTGACTCGTCGACTGGTTCGGCGATCGCAGGATCTCGAGCGGCGTCGCCCCCGGGCTGGTGCTCGAGGAGAGGATCTTGTCTTGCACGGTCGCGCTCAGGGAGTCGAGTTCGACCGGCGGCCCGGTATCGGCCGACGCCGCGGCGGCATCGAAGATGTCCTGGGCGAGGTTGTGGGCCGTGCGCGCTTCGTCCTGCACCTGCACGCTCTTCGAATCGAAGAGCTGGTTGCCGATGCTGATCGAGATGTAGGCGCCGATGAAGAGCACCGCGATCCCGGAAAGTAGCACGGTCGTCGCGACCGTACGGAACTGAAGTGAACTGCGCCAGAACCGCAGCAACCGGGCGGGCCAGGTGCGCCAGCGAGGAAATCTCATGGCGAGCGGGTCAGCTCGCCCCAGCGCGATAACCGACGCCGCGGACGGTCATCACGATGCGCGGGTTGTCCGCGTCCTCCTCGACCTTCGCTCTCAGGCGCTGCACGTGCACGTTGACCAGCCGGGTATCGGCCTTGTAGTGGTAGCCCCAGACCTGCTCGAGAAGCATCTCCCGGGTGAAGACCTGCTGCGGCTTCAGCGCGAGGGCGAGCAGCAGTTCGAATTCGAGCGGGGTGAGGTTGATCTTGTCTGTGCCGCGACGCACCTCGTGCCCCGCCACATCCAGTTGCAGGTCCCCGACCTGAAGCACATCGGTCGTTCCGACCGGCGTCGGACGGAGCCGGGTGCGGATGCGCGCCACCAGCTCCTTCGGATTGAACGGCTTCACGACGTAGTCGTCTGCTCCGCTCTCGAGCCCCCGCAC
>JAYVNU010000323.1:0-25573 GCA_043758345.1 Lacisediminihabitans sp. | reverse complement strand
GTGGTGGCATTGTCATGAAGTCTCCTCGTGGTCACGGAAGCTCACGAATCGGATCCCCCGCGTGAACTGTACCGGTGGCAAACCCCGGACGGCAATGGCGCCGCGCCGGTAGGGCGACACCGCCACCGGGGCCCGCTCCGACGAGATCCGAACCTAGTTCTGGACCTGGCTCATCTGAGTCATGATCGAGGGCACCACTGTCACGTCGACGATGAGCCCAATCACGAGCAGTACGGCGGCGATGATGATCCCCGCGAATGCCAACGTGTTGCGGAATTCGACGGCCCCCTGTGGTTCTTCAGTCAGGATCCCTCCGACAAGACCAATGAGCTCAAGGCGAGCGAGCAGGTGACTGTATCGCTCGAGTCCGGCAGGGGCTCCCTGTCGATCGCGGGAGCCGCATCCATTGTCCGAGACGAGGCGAAGATCGAGGAACTGTGGTCGAAGCGCGTCAAAGCCTGGTTCCCCGAAGGCCACGAAGACCCGACGATCACCCTGATCAGGGTAGAGGCCGCGACCGCCGAGTACTGGGCGGTCAACGAACCGAAGGCCGTCGTCAGGTTAAAAACGGTAAAAGCCGCGGTCACCGGTGGCCAGCCTGACGTGGGAGACAACCACACGATCGATCTGTAGGAGGAAGCCTCACATCGACGTCAGGAAGACCGCCTGACTTACGGGATGATGGGGCCATGAGCATTGGCATCCTCACGAGTGGCGGCGACTGTCCCGGGCTGAATGCGGTCATCCGCGGCGCCGTCCTCAAGGGCACGCAGATCTACAACCAGGAGTTCGTCGGATTTCTCGGCGGTTGGCGCGGAGTGGTCGAGGCCGACATCATGCCCCTCGCCCGCAGAGACATCCAGGGCATCGGCAAGCAGGGCGGCACGATCCTCGGAACGTCCCGAACCAACCCGTTCGAGGGCGAGGGTGGAGCCGAGCGCGTCAAAGAGAACATGGCGCGGCTCGGCGTCGACTCCCTCATCGCCATCGGAGGGGAGGGCACGCTCGCGGCGGCCAAACGGCTGACGGATGCCGGCGTCAAGATCGTCGGAGTCCCGAAGACGGTCGACAACGACCTCTCGGCGACGGATTACACGTTCGGCTTCGACACCGCGACGCAGATCGCCACCGACGCGATGGACCGGCTGCGCACCACCGGTGACTCCCACGGACGCTGCATGGTCGCGGAGGTGATGGGACGACACGTGGGCTGGATCGCGCTGCATTCCGGCATGGCGGCCGGAGCGCACGCGATCCTGATCCCGGAGCAGAAGACGAGTGTGGACCAGATCTGTACGTGGGTGCAGTCCGTGATGGATCGGCGTCGCGCCCCGCTCGTCGTCGTCGCGGAAGGGTTCCAGCTCGACACGATGGATGACGCGCATTCCGAGCGCGGTCTGGACGCCTTCGGTCGTCCACGCCTCGGTGGTATCGGCGAGATGATCGCGCTGCTCATCGAGGAGCGTGTCGGTATCGAAACACGGGCCACGACCCTCGGCCACATCCAGCGCGGAGGCACGCCGACCGCCTACGATCGAGTGCTCGCAACACGGTACGGGATGGCGGCAGTCGACTCGATCATCCACCAGCGCTGGGGTCGCATGGTCTCGCTCAGCGGCACGACTATCACCCATGTCGCGTTCGAGGACGCCCTCGGCAAACTCAACACGGTGCCGCAGTCGCGCTACGACGAGGCCGCGATCCTCTTCGGGTGAGGTCGGGTTGGTCGCCCTGCCGGTGCTCGAGATGCCCCCCATCCGCCGCCATCCCCCGCCCCGCCATCCATCTCCGCCATCCATCTCCGCCATCCCCCGCCATCCATCCCCCGCCATCCATCCCGTCTGAAAACGCAGGAGAAATTCGGGATTTCGAGCAAAACCAGCACTTCTTGCTCGCGTTGGCGAGAATCTCCTGCTTTTTTGGAAGGGCAGGATGGCGCACGCGCACGCTCGGGCGCACGCCACGCGGGCTGGCACGCTGCGGGGGTACCGTCATCACTATGTTTCGCGCACTCCGAATCTCGTCAGCGTCCACCCCGTCCGGTCACGGCTCGTCTGCCACCCCAGCCGCCCCCGGCTCTCCGAAGCCACCCGTCCGTGTCGACCTCGTGGACAACCTCGACGTCGACGCGCTCGGAGACGGCGATGTCACCGTCGACGTCGAATACTCGAGCATCAACTTCAAGGATGGGCTCGCCCTCGCCGGGCGCCCCGGGATCGCGAAGATCGACCCGCTGATTCCGGGGATCGACCTCGTGGGCACGGTGGCGACATCCACCGATCCGCGCTGGAAGTCCGGAGATGCCGTGATCGTCAACGGTTTCGGTATGGGCGAGGGACACCACGGTGGTCTCTCTGAGCGCGCCCGTGTGAGTGCGGACTGGCTTATCGCCCGCCCCGCAGCGATTTCGGCCGAGCGCGCCGCCGCCATCGGGACGGCCGGCTACACAGCGATGCTCTGCGTGCTCGCCTTGGAACGCACGCAGGCGACCGGCAGCGGCACCCTCGACGGCGATGTGCTGGTAACTGGGGCGGCGGGCGGAGTCGGATCCGTCGCCATCGCCCTGCTCTCCCGGCTCGGACACCGGGTCGTCGCCTCCACAGGACGGATGCACGAGGCCGACTATCTGCGCGCGCTCGGCGCCGCAGACATCATCGTCCGCACCTCGCTCGAAGAACCCGGCAAGCCGCTGCAACGCCAGCGCTGGTCAGGAGCCGTCGACTCGGCCGGGGGCGCGATCCTCGCGAACGTGCTCGCCCAGCTGAATTACGGCGGGACGGTCGCGGCCTGCGGGCTCGCACAGTCGAGCGAACTGCCGACGACTGTGCTTCCGTTCATTCTCCGCGGAGTGATTCTCGCGGGTATCGACTCCGTCTACGCACCCCTCGAGCTTCGGCAGACGGCCTGGAATCGCCTGGCGACCGACCTCGACCTCGGCCTGCTCGACAGCATGACCACCACGATCTCGCTCGCGGACGCCCCGGCACAGGCCGAGCGCATCCTCGCCGGGCAGGTGCGCGGCCGCATCGTCGTGGATGTGCGCGCGTAGCGGTCAGTCCGTCAGGACCGTCCCGCGATCGTCAAGACCGTTCAACGCCTTCGCAACACCCGGCTTCGTGAACCCGCACGCGTCCCTCGGCCAGTGCGCGTGAATCGCGCCGCCTGAGCGATCGACCAGCCATAGCTCCGGCGGGGTCTGCAGCATAGCCGCACACGTCAACGAAGGCGGAGCTCCGTCGTTTGGCAGTGCGAGGGCCGCCAATAACGCGGCGAAGTTCCCGGTCATCCGCGTTGCGGACGGTGGCGGCGCGACACTTCCCTCGCGTACAGCTTCCACCACGCAGAGGAACGCCGCGACCGGAATGAAACTCCTCGGAACCCGCCCGGCGCGTGCGGGCGGGTCTACGGATGGCCCGCACGAGACGCCGGACACGATTTTCGCATCCCGGGTCACCGGTGCGGGACCGGTGCATCCTGACAAGACAAGCGCCAGTGGGATCATCGCGACGACGAACGTGCGATGCCACAACCGCCGGATTCGCCGCGATAGCGGCGAGAAAGACTCCATACTCTCCAAGACGAACGCCTCCTCCGAAACGTTGGGTCGACGGATGGACCGCTTCACCGACCGCCCCCGTGCCAAGCTGGCCGCATGACTCCCCTCCTGATCGTCGGCATCGTCTTCGTCGCCATCTCCGCCCTCTTCCACGTCTATATCTTCACGCTGGAGAGCCTCACCTGGATGAGTGTGCGAACTCGGAAGACGTTCGGCATCCATTCGACCGAGGAGGCCGAGACGACCAAAGCGCTCGCGTTCAACCAGGGCTTCTACAACCTGTTCCTCGCGATCGGGGCCATCGTCGGGCTAGTGCTGCTCGGCATCAACAGCTCGGCGGCGGTCGCGTTCATCGTGCTCGCGGCGGGCAGCATGGTGCTGGCCGGGCTGGTGCTGATCCTCAGCTCGAAGGAGTTACGACGGTCTGGACTCCTCCAGGCCACCCCGCCCCTGATCGGCGTGGTCTCCGTGCTGCTCGCGTTCGCGGCCTGAACCATAGCTCGCGTTCGCGGTCTGACCGCCGTTCTAAAAGGGACCGTAGCCGCGGTTCTAGGAAGGGGCGACCGCAGCCGCAGCCGCGCGCGCGGCCGCCGGTAGCGCATCCATGATCCGCCCAAGCGCAGCGTCGTCGTGTGCGGCGGTCAGGAACCACGCCTCGAAGACCGACGGCGGCAGGGAGACCCCGGCGTCGAGCATCGCGTGGAAGAACGGCGGATAGCGGAACGACTGCTGCGCCCGAACCTCGTCGTAGTTACGAGGGGAAGAAGCAGCGAACGCGACGGAGAACAGGCTTCCGGCGTGCTGGATGCTGTGCTCGACACCCTCCGCAACGAGCGCCGACGAGACCGCGGCAGACAGTGTCGCAGCGGCCGCGTCGAGGTGCGCGTAGACCGCGGCATCCACTGCCCTAAGCGTCGCAACCCCGGCGGCCACGGCCACCGGATTGCCGCTCAGCGTGCCAGCCTGGTAGACCGGACCCAGCGGCGCAAGCAGGTTCATAATATCGGCGCGTCCGCCGAGGGCCGCGAGCGGCATTCCGCCACCGATGACCTTGCCGAAGGTGAGGAGATCGGGCTGCCAGTCGGTGCCGTCCGCAACCACTCCGGCCGCCTCCAGCCCCCACCAGCCGGCCGGGCCGACGCGGAATCCGGTCAGCACCTCGTCGAAGATGACGAGTGCCCCGTGCGAGTGCGCGATGGCGGCGAGCTCACGGTTGAACCCGGGGTCGGGTGCGACGACCCCCATGTTCGCCGACGCGGCCTCGACGATGACGGCAGCGATCTCATTCCCGCGGTCGGCGAAGACGGCCCGGAGGGCGTCGAGATCGTTGTACGGAAGCACGAGTGTCTGCGCGGCGGTCGCGGCTGTGACACCGGCGGATCCGGGAAGGGCGAGCGTCGCGAGCCCCGATCCAGCCTCCGCGAGCAGCGCGTCGGAATGTCCGTGATAGTGCCCGGCGAACTTCACCAGCAGGTCGCGACCGGTGGCACCGCGCGCGAGCCGAATGGCCGTCATAGTCGCCTCGGTGCCGGTCGAGACCAGCCGCAGTCGCTCGATGGGTCGCGCCTCGTCGACCCGCACCCGCTCGCGCACGAGCTCGGCGAGTTCGGTCTCGCCGGGAGTGGATGCCCCGAACGACAGACCTCGGGCGGCGGCATCCTGCACAGCCTTCACGACATCGGGATGCGCGTGCCCGAGAATAGCCGGACCCCACGAACTCACAAGGTCGACGTATTCGCGGCCGTCGGCATCCGTGATGTACGGACCGCGCGCCGACACCATGAAGCGGGGCGTCCCGCCGACGGACCCGAAGGCCCGCACCGGTGAATTGACGCCGCCGGGGATCGACTTCTTGGCTCGGGTGAACTGACTCTCGTTAGTTGTCGTCAACGCTGATCGCCTCCGAACGAGTCGCGCAGCCAGCCGGCGATCTCGACCGCCCAGTAGGTGAGCACGGCATCCGCACCTGCCCGTTTGATGCCTGTGACGGTCTCCTCGATGGTGCGACGGCGGTCGATCCAGCCATTCGCGGCGGCGGCCTCGATCATCGAGTATTCGCCCGACACCTGGTATGCCCAGACCGGGACGGGACTGGATGCCGCGGCATCCGCCACCACGTCGAGGTAACTCATCGCGGGCTTGACCATGACGATGTCGGCCCCCTCCTCCACGTCGAGGGAGATCTCGAGAGCACCCTCGCGCCGGTTCGCCGGGTCGAGTTGGTAGCTGCGTCGATCACCCTTCAACGACGATCGCACCGCCTCGCGGAAGGGCCCGTAGAACGCCGACGCGTATTTGGCCGCGTAACCGAGTATGGCGGTGTCGGTGTATCCGTTGGCGTCGAGGATCTCACGCACCGCCGCAACCTGGCCGTCCATCATCCCGCTGAGTCCGAGCAGCTGGGATCCGGATGCCGCGTGCGCGAGGGCCATATCGCGGTAGCGCACCAGAGATGCGTCGTTGTCGACACGACCCTCGCCGTCGAGCACCCCGCAGTGCCCGTGGTCGGTGAACTCGTCAAGGCAGAGGTCGGTCTGCACGACGATCGCGTTACCGACCTCTTCGGCGACGATGCGGGTCGCGATGTTGAGGATGCCGTTCTCGTCCGTCGCACCGGATCCGACCGCATCCTTCTCAGTCGGGATCCCGAACAGCATCACGCCTCCGATGCCCGCGGCCGCCGCCTCGTTCACCGCGCGACGAAGACTGTCGAGGGAATGGTGGCTGACGCCCGGCATCGACCCGATCGACTGCGGCGAAGAAATGTCCTCGCGCACGAACATCGGCAGGATCAGCTCGGCGGGATGCAGCCGGGTCTGCGAGACGAGCCGTCTCATCGCCGGCGTGTTTCGCAGGCGGCGCGGACGGATGTACGGGCCGACGCCCGAGACAGAGTCAGTCATAGGGTGGTCGTTTCTCCATCGGCGAGGGATTGCGCGTACTCCGCGAGCCCGTCGACCAGGCTGATGGCCGATCGCGACTCCGCGATGACATGAACGGTGAGCCCGGCGGCACGCGCATCGAAGGCGGTGCGCGGTCCGATCACGGCGACGACGGTGTCGTCCGGGAGCGGGGCGAGCTGGGCCTGCATCTGGCGGGCCACGCTGCCGGAGGTGACCAGCACGGCACGGATGCGTCCGGATGTGACATCGGCGGCGATATGCTCAGCGACCGGCACGCCGACGGTTCGGTACGCGGTCACGTATTCGACGTCGAGACCCAGCGTCTCGAGACCGGCCACCAGCGTCGGCTCGGCGATATCGGACTGCGGGATGAGCACGCGCCCGGTGATGTCGGAGGCCGGCCACTCCTTCACGAGACCGCGAGCCGAATTGTCGCTCTCCGGCACGAAGTCGACGGCGTAACCGGCGAGCGTGAGCGCCGCGCCGGTGGTCTCGCCGACCGCGGCGATGCGGGTCGTCGACGGCATTACGACCTGCTGGCTGATCAGAACGTCGACGGTCGTCGCGCTCGTGATGACCAGCCAGTCGAACGCGCCGCGCTCGAGGCGCTTGAGCGCGGATGACAGCTCGACGGCGTTCTCGGCACCCGCGAAGTTGATCATCGGAGCGATCACCGGGATGGCTCCATAGGACCGGAGGGACGCCGCGACGTTGTCTCCCCAGCCGCCACCACGTGGAACGAGCACCCGCCAACCGGCAAGGGGCTTTGCGCCGGGCCGTATCGTCACGAGGTCGCCCCGAGCGGTGCGAGCTCGGCCGCGCCCAGACGCAAGAGTTCGTCCGCGACCCGCTTGCCGAGTTCCGCTGGAAGACGCAGACGTTCCTGACGGTTGCCCTCGACGACGAGAGCGTGAGAACTGGTCAGCGACGAGGATCCGTCGATCGCGTAGATCGTCGCCGACAGGAACAGCAGTTCACCGTCGAGCACAGCGGTCGATCCGATCGGGGCGGCGCAGCCAGCCTCGAGTTGCGCGAGCACCTCGCGCTCGGCGAGCACCGCGAGGTGGGATGACTGGTGGTCGAGCGAGGCGAGAGCCGAAGTGAGGGCGCCCGAGCTGTCATCGCGAACTTCGATGGCCAGCGCGCCCTGGCCCGGGGCGCTCGGCCAGCGACCGAGTGAGAAGAACTCGCTGACGGCATCCAATCGTCCGAGGCGGGTGAGGCCGGCGACGGCGAGCACGACCGCATCCAGGTCTTCCGTCACCCTGGCGAGTCGCGTATCGACGTTGCCACGGATGTCGTGGATGTCGAGGTCCGGCCGGAAGGCACGCAACTGGGCGACCCGGCGCGGCGACCCCGTGCCGACTCTCGCTCCCTCGGAGAGCGCGTCGAGCGCCACGCCGTCGCGTGAGATGAGAGCATCCCGGGCGTCGACGCGCTTCGGCACGGCGCCGATGCGCAGACCGGGGTAGGCATCGGTCGGGAGGTCCTTGAGCGAATGCACGACGAGGTCGCAGTCGCCAGCGAGGAGTGACTCGCGAAGAGCGCTGGCGAACACTCCGGTGCCACCGAGGCTCGAGAGGGAGGCCTTCGAATGATCGCCCTCCGTCGAGATCGCGACGAGTTCGACCTCATCACCCGACGCCTTCGCTAGGGTCGCGGCGACGATTCCGGACTGCGCCATCGCGAGCGCACTCGCCCGCGTGCCGATGCGGAGGGTCACGGAGCGACGCCGCCGGCCGCCGGTTTAAATCCGAGCCGAACGTTCTCACAGCATCCGGCACGGCAGACGTCGTACCAGGGGCCGAGGGCGGTCAGGGAGGGACGCGACTCGACGGGGGCGGCATCGCGACGCTCGATGACGAGGTCGATCAGGCCCGAGACGAACGCCGCATGCACGCCGGGGGTCGGAACGCGCACGGCGTAGACGCCGACCTTCTCGGCGGTCTCCATGGCCTCGGTGTCGAGATCCCACTTCACTTCCATGTGGTCACTCACGAACCCGAGCGGCACCATGACAACCGCGGTGATGCCCTTGCCGCCGAGCTCCGTGATGGCGTCGTTGACGTCGGGTTCGAGCCAGGGCTGGGTCGGCGGACCGCTGCGCGACTGATAGACGAGACTCCAGTCGGGCCTCGTCTCCTGGGCGGCCATGACGACCTCCGCGACGGCGAGATGCTGCGCCGCGTAGGCGCCATCCGGTCCGAAGCCGCGGGACTGGGGGCCACTCTTCGCCGCATCTGAGGAGGGGATCGAATGCGTCGAGAAAAGCACGTGGGTCTGCTCGGGAGCGATGCCGCGGGCCGCGACATCCGCAAGTCCGGCACGCAGTCCCTCGATGAACGGATCGACGAAGCCGGGATGGTCGAAGAACTGGCGGATCTTGTCGATCTGGATGACGCCCGACAGGCCCGTCTCGTCGAGGGCTCGCGCGTAATCCTCGCGGTACTGGCGGCATCCGGAGTACGAGCTGTAGGCGCTCGTTCCAATAGCGAGCAGCTTGGTGAAGCCACGCTCATTCGCCTCGACGAAGGCGTCTTTGATGTACGGCGCCCAGTTGCGATTGCCCCAGAGCACCGGAAGGTCGATACCCCGGCGCTCGAGTTCCGCCTCGAGAGCGGCCTTCAATTCGCGGTTCTGGTCGTTGATCGGGCTGATGCCGCCGAACGCACGATAGTGGTGGGCGACCTGCTCGAGGCGCTCCTCGGGGATGCCGCGCCCACGGGTCACGTTGCGGAGGAAGGGGATGACGTCGTCCTGTCCCTCCGGGCCGCCGAAGCTCGCGAGCAGGATCGCGTCATAGGCCGTCGGCTCTGTGACGTGCTCAGGACCCGAGATGGATGCCGCGGTGGCGGCCAGCACGGTGCCGGGCTCAGTCTGCGCCTGGTTCTGGGTCTGGTTCTCGGTCATGTCAGCACCTCGGGGATGTCGGCGATCTCGATGCGGCGCCCGGTGTAGAAGGGCACTTCCTCGCGAACGTGTCGGCGAGCTTCGGTCTGTCGGAGATGCCGCATCAGGTCGACCAGGTCGACGAGCTCCGGGGCCTCGAGGGCGAGAATCCACTCGTAGTCGCCGAGCGCGAAGGATGCCACGGTGTTCGCCAGCACCTGCGGATACGCTCCACCCTTACGGCCGTGGTCGGCGAGCATCGCGCGCCGTTCCTCCTCCGGCAGGATGTACCACTCGTAGGAGCGCACGAACGGGTAGACAGTGAGCCACGCCTCCGGCTCTTTGTCTTTCATGAAGGCGGGCAGGTGGCTGGCCGAGAACTCAGCGCCGACGTGCACGCCCATCGCGTTCCAGGTGGGGAGGAGAGGTGCGAGCATCGCGTTGCGGCGCAACTCGCGGAGTGCCCACTGGATGGTTTCCGGTGCTCCGCCGTGCAGCCAGATCATGAGGTCGGCATCCGCTCGGAGGGACGAGACGTCATAGAATCCGCGAACCGTGACGCCCGCGGCTTCTACGGCGGCAACTGCCGCGGTGAGGGAATCGAGGGGTGCCGTGTCGCCCACCGCCGAGATGCGGGACGGGTCACGACGGAAGACAGCCCACAGTGTGTAGCCGCTCGGGGCCGGCGCTATGTTCATAACCTCTATCTTCCCGCTCCCGGTTGTGAGAACACAAAGCGAGGGCGTCTACCTGTGCGCTGCCTGAGCACCGTCTGGCCCGGTCGTCCGCATTTGGCCCGGCGTGCTCGTCCATCACCCCGTGCGGTGCTCTCGCATCAACCCGTGTGGTGCGCGCTCGTCGCCCCGAGCGGTGCGCCCTCCTCACACCGTGCCTTGCGCCCTCCTCACCCCGTGCGGTGCGCCCTCCTCACCCCGTGTGCTCCTGTTTCATCATTCAGGAGGTGATGGGGCAAGAGTGACCGAAGTGACTGCCGAAGTCACTTGTACCACTCTCGCCTCACCGGTCACGCAAAGTCCTGAATGATGAAAACAAACAGGACGCAAGGGAAGGGAAGGGAAGGGAATAGTACGGACGGATGCCTCGCGCCAGTCGTTGTGCCGGATGCCACACCCTAGACGTTGCTCCGCATTCTCAGCGCGATCGCGCCGACGATGGAGATGACCCCCGCAGCGGCCCCGACGAGGAACGGCGTCGGGTTCACGTGGTACGCGTCGGATGCCTTCGCCCCCAGCAGTCCGAGCCGCTTCGGAACGTTCAGCTTGTCGCCGATCGCGTCGAGAGTCTGCTCCAGTTCGGCCCGAGTCGACGAGATCTTGATGTCGAGGGGAAGGTTCGCCTCGGCCGCAGCCTTCGCTTCCGCAGCCTTGTCGGCGACCTTATCGGCTGCTTTGTCCGCCGCCCTGCCTGTCGTGGCTGTGACCTCGGCTGCTTTGTCCGCCGCCCTGCCTGCTGCCTTACCGACCGCTTTACCGGCTTCAGTCCCGCTCATGGCGTCTCTCGCTTTCCGACACCCTTGATGGCATCCACATCTTTCTTGACGCTCTTGATCGTCTCTGTGGGTGCGGGCGGCACACCCTTTTTGACCTGCGCGACCCCGATCAGCGCGATAATCACTGTGATCACCAGCAGGATCACGGCGACGATCAGTGCCGCGAGCCATCCGGGCACGATCGTGGCGAAGCCGAGAACGGCGGCGGTGATGAATACGGCGAGCATGAAGAATGCGAAGAGTCCGGCAGCCGCGAACAGTCCGATTCCGATTCCGGCATGCTTCAGTTTGCCGATGATCTCGGTCTTGAGATTCTCGATCTCTTCTTTGACCAGGTTGGCGAAGAGCCGGGGCAGATCGGCGAACAGGCCGATCAGTGACTTTTTTTTGGTGCTGTCGTCGCTCATGGGAGGCTATTCGTCCGAGGAAGGCTTCGACGTGCCGGACTTCACCTGCGAGGCGACCTTCTTCGCATTGTCCCTGACGAAGTCGATGACCTCCGGCGTCTTGTCTTTCGCGAACTCTTCGACCTGGTGAACCTGCTTCTGCACGATCGGGCTGCTCCAGAACTTGTCTGACATCCGTTTGATCTGGTTGTATCGTTCGCGTCCGGCTTTCGCCCCGAGAACGTAGCCGATCGCAAGGCCGATGACGAGCAGTGCTTTGCCTCGCATGATGACTCCATTTGATCTGTTGCCCGGGTTGCGCGGATGCGCCGGGTCCGCACCCAGATTAGCCTCAGCCCCCTAACTCTCTACCTCTCCCAGCAAACGTCCAGCTTCTCTTCTCGCGAGCGAAATGACGGCGGCCAGGCCCGTGCCGGAGACACTCTCGCCGACCATGGTCACACCCTCGACCGGATGCGGTCGGGGCGGAACGGCGTGCCATTCGACGACATCGAAACCCACGACGCTCTCCGCTGGGATCGGAACTCCGAGGAGAGCCTCCGCGTCGACGCGAGCACGCTCCTCGAGTCTCTCCGGAGCGGGCGCGTTATAGGACAGTCGGAGCACATGCCGATGCGGCGGGAGCTCTGCGGCGAGCCAGGACCACTTGGCCGTCGCATGGGTGAGCGCCTTCGCCGAGATGCCCCGTGCGCCAGCGGCGACGAGAAGTCCGGTACCCCGCGGTGCACCGTCGAGTGCGGCGTTATCGACGACGATCGTCGCGAGCACGATGGCGCTGTCGTATGTCGCGGCCAGCGGCGTGGCGAGCACGACGTGATCCGCCTCGAGCCGGTCGCCGCAGTCGAGCATCACCCCGTGCCGGTCGACGGACGCAACGCCGGCACCCAGTCGCACGGTGCCGCCGCAGTGCTCGAGATCACGCTCGAGCCGTTCGATGAACATCGCCATTCCCCCGTAGACGCCGGAGACGGCCGAACCCGCTGGCGACGCTGCACGCAGGCTTCGCACGGCCTGCGCGAGGGATCCGCCGGCGATGAGGGCTGCGCGAAGACCCGGGGCGACGACATCCATTTCGAGGTCGTCCGGATGGCGGGAGTGGATGCCCGTCACGATCGGCGCGACCAACCTCTCGAGCACCTCCGACCCCATGCGCCTTCGCACCAGCCCGCCGAGAGTTGAGTCTTTCGACCCGATGAAACCCGGCATGACACTGTCGAGCTCGGCCCGGAGTGCCGCGCGCCGTCCGATGACGGCGATCACGTCTTTCGCCAGAGGAGTGCCGGGGATGCCGAGAAAGCTCGTGTGAGGAAGATGCACCGGACTGCCGGTCACCGGCTTCAACCACGCCCCCTCTGCCAGGGGAGTGACAACCGTGAGGCCGAGTTCGGCGGCGAGGCCGGCAACGATGCCGCGACGGTTCGCGAAACTCTCGGCACCAGCATCGAGTTCGATACCAGCGACGGTGTGCCGGCAGACCTTGCCACCGAGGCGATCGCTGGCCTCGAGCACAACGACCGACATGCCGCCCGCGGCGAGATCCCGCGCGGCGACCAGCCCCGCCATCCCCCCGCCGACGATGATCGCACTAGGCATGGGCAGAGTCCTCATGGGCAGGGTCCCCGTGTGCCAGCTGCACGATCCGGGTCAGGATGTCCGGGTCGGTCTCCGGCGGAACGCCGTGCCCGAGATTCAAGACGTGTGACGGCGCCGCTCTCCCGCGCTCGATGACATCGAGCACGTGGGCCTCGAGCACCGGCCACGGAGCGGCGAGAAGCGCGGAGTTGATGTTGCCCTGCAGCGGCACGCGGTCGCCGAGCCGCCGTGACGCCTCGTCGAGAGGGATGCGATCGTCGACACCCATGACATCCACTCCGATCGCCGTCATCGACGCCAGCAGTTCGCCGGTGCCGACACCGAAGTGCACGATCGGGATGTTGATGTCTCTCACCGGGGCGATGGCGAGTGCCGAGAACGGTGCGACCCGCGCCTCGTAGTCGGCGACGGACAGCGAGCCGACCCAGGAGTCGAAGAGCTGCACGGCGCTCGCACCGGCAAGCACCTGCGCGCGCAGGAACGCGCCCGTCACACCCGCAGCCCACGTGAGGAGGGCATCCCAGGCGGCAGGGTCGGAATGCATCAGGGTTCTGGCGCGCAGGTGATCCCTCGACGGGCCACCCTCGACGAGGTAGGCCGCGAGGGTGAACGGAGCCCCGGCGAAACCGATCAGCGGGGTCTTCCCGAGTTCGGCGACGGTGCGGGCTACGCCGTCGGCGATGGGGGCGAGTGAGTCGGGTTCGAGTGGTCGGAGGGCCGCGACATCCGCCATCGAACGGATCGGGGACGCCAGCACCGGACCTCGCCCGGGCACGATGTCGACGTCGATACCCGCGAGCTTCAGCGGCACCACGATATCGCTGAAGAAGATGCCGGCATCGACACCGTGACGACGAACCGGCTGCAGTGTTATTTCGCTCGACAGCGCCGGATCGAGGCAGGCATCCAGCATCTTCATGCCGACGCGCACCTCACGGTATTCGGGAAGTGACCGCCCCGCCTGCCGCATGAACCACACCGGAAGCACCGGCGGTCGGTCGCCACGATAGGCGCGGATGAGGCGGGAACCGGAGGTGCGGCCGTCGACGAGAGGATGGTCGGCAGGCAGATTCACTCCACAAGTATGCGTGAGCTTGCTCACAGTCAGCCGTCGTAGGCTTGCAGAGTGCTTCTCTGCCTGACCTCCAGTCACCACAACGCGAGCTTCGATCTCCTCGAGAAGCTCTCGATCGGTGCGCCGACGGCAGCATCCACCCTCGTCGACTCGAGCGACTTCGTCAGCGGCGTCGTCGTGCTCGCAACCTGTAATCGGTTCGAAGCGTACCTCGACATCGACGAGCCGCTGACAGCCGCGGGTGCGGTCGCTGTCGAGACCGCGATCCAGGTGGTCAGCGAGGTCAGCGGAGTGCACGCGGGGGACCTGCGCGATTCGGTGCGGGTGCTGAGCGGCAGTGCCGTCGCCGAGCACCTGTTCGCCGTCTCATCAGGTCTCGAGTCCGTAATCCTCGGCGAAGATGAGATCTCCGGACAGGTTCGGAGGGCCCTCGAGCAGGCTCGCGCCGCCGGAACGACGTCGTCCGATCTCGAACGACTCTTCCAGCGGGCATCCCGAACATCTCGCGGTATCAAGAACCAGACGGCGATCGGTGGGGTCGGACGCTCGCTCGTGCGCCTAGCTCTTGAACTCGCCTCCAGCCGCATCATCGACTGGACGAACACCAGCGTTCTCGTCGTGGGAACCGGTCAGTACGCCGGAACAACCCTCGCCGCACTCCGTGACCGTGGCGTCAGCGATGTCGCCGTGTACTCTACATCTGGCCGCGCGGCAGCTTTCGCCCTGCGGCACGGCGTGCGATCGACGACCGATCTCGCCGACGGCATCGCCGCCTCCAGAATCGTCATCACCTGCACCACGTCTGAGACGCCCGTCGTCGTGCCGCACCTCATCGTTCCGGGCAGCCGGATCCTCATCGATCTCGGGCTTCCCCGAAATATCGATCCGGCGGTCGCATCCATCGACGGAGTGGTGTTGCTCGACCTCGAGACGATCAGCCTGCACGCCCCCCTCGAGGAACTCCGGGCAGCGGATGACGCGCGCGCCCTGGTCAGCGAAGCCGCGACCGAATTCGCGGCAACAGCCGTCGAACAAAAGCATGCGTCGGCGATCGTCGCACTGCGCAGCCACATCTTCGGTCTGCTCGACACCGAGATCGCACGTGCGCGCAAGCGCGGTGACGAGGACGGCAAGACGGAGGCGGCCCTTCGGCACCTCGCGGGAGTGCTGCTTCACACACCCTCGGTGCGTGCGCGCGAACTCGCGCGTTCGGGCGAGGGAGAGGCGTTCGCTGCCGCGGTCAGTGCTCTCTTCGGGATCGACACGGCTATCGACATCGACACGAATGCCTCCCTGGCGACGCCCGCCGATCGCGACGACCTGCTCGCCTGAAGCCTCGCCGAGGCACGCATCCCCGGGCGCCTAGTATCGAGCACAGCACAGCAAAAACCCCAACCCGGGAGGGTTGGGGTTTTCACCACTGCGGCCGATAAACCGCCGTCACTCAGGTGCCATCACTCAAATCTCGTCGTCGCTGCGTCGTCGCGTGCTGGCGAAAACGAATACCGCTCCGATGAGCAGAAGGAACGAGGCCACGATGATGTACGTGCTGCCACCCGTGAAGCCTGTGAAGGCGAGAGTGCCGAGCGCTGACGAACTCACCCTCCCGCAGGATGCGGACGGAGTGATCGTGAGCGGAATGGTGCTCGCGCCGTCGATCGAGTTACCTGGCTGCGGAACGACGTTCACCGTGTAGGAGCCCGGGGCGAAGGCGGTCGTCGCAGACACGAGCCGGGTGCCTCTGACAAAGT
Source organism: Lacisediminihabitans sp. (assembly GCA_043758345.1). Classification (GTDB taxonomy): domain Bacteria; phylum Actinomycetota; class Actinomycetes; order Actinomycetales; family Microbacteriaceae; genus Lacisediminihabitans. Next base: position 9,889 of record JAYVNU010000323.1, on the reverse strand, counting down.
ACGTGAGCCCGTCGCCCGGCGTGATCGCGATGTAGCCGCTCGTCGTCCTGCCATTGGTGCAGCTCTGGCCGCTCCACGACACCGATGGCTGGATGAATGCGTGGTTCGCGAGCTGGCAGTCCACCGCCTTGTTCGCGACGACGAGGTTCGTCACGGGGCGAACCGACGCGGCGAAAGCGAACCCGTGAAGTACCGACGCGGTCACCGTGTAGTGGCCGACCGGAAGCTTCGTCGTGCCGTTGGCGACGACGATATCCGCGATTGCCGGCGCGTCGTTCTTGTGGATCATGTAGCTGAGTCCAAGTGCGCCGGTCACGGTAATCGAGCCCGACACCACAGCGGCCGTCTCATCGACGCCACAGGTCTGCGGTGTCGCGACCGGGTCGTGATCGATAACCACACAGGAGTTGGCAGCATCCGTCTGGAAGACGAGCGTCCAGGTCGTTTGGCTTTCCTCGTCGAACTTGTAGCCCTTGTCGGCGACGGCGGTGACGACTACCGTCCCGACACCCTTGTTGTCGCGGTGGTCGACGGTCGAGTAGCCGTAGTGGTCGTCCGCGGTGAGGGTGGGCAGGATTACTTTGTCACCGGCGGTTCCACAAACGTCAGTCGACATGACGGGCTTCGGTGCAGAGATGGTGCTGTCTCCGACAGTTCCCGTGTTGCAGCCGACGGTGCTGTCGAACGTATAGGTCGGGTTCGGTCCGTCCCCGTTGAGTGCATCGTGCAGGAACTGTGCCTCGCGAGGCTTTCCCGGGCCGCGCAGTTTTGTCGGGAGCACAAGCGCGCTCGTGCCGCCGAATGACGCGTAGACGTCGTGCTGGCGACAGGTGCTCACGCTCGGGGCAGCGTAGTTTCGGCTACCGAGCGTGGTGATGGTGAAGTCCTGGCTGCCCTCGAAGGTTTGTGGCCAGGACGGTCCGGACGACGAGGCGGGAAGGTCGTAGGTCCAGGTGGCGGCCCGAACGGAGAGCGGCGAGCACAGCGGCGCACCGGATGCGGCACCGTTTGCCGAGGCCGTGATCGTGCCGCTCGCGGTTGCCGCCACAAACGTGTATTGCCAGTTGACGCTCTTCGCGGGGATGCAGGCGGGCGCCGAGGGAGAGGGGGCCGGGACAGACGCAGTGGGCTTGGGGGTCGGCGCGGGACTCGGCGAACCGGTGGGCGATGGGGCCGGAGTGGACTCAGTCGGCTTGGGAGTCGGGGTTGGGGTCGGCGAAGCCGTTGGAGTCGGCGAAGCCGTAGGCGTTGACGTGGGCACCGGCGAACCATACGGATCCGGTGCGGTCGACCCGCTCGAGGGACTCGACGACGTTGCTGCTCCGGCGCTCGAGATGCCGACGGCGGAAAGCCCCATCGCGAGAACGATCGCGGTGACGGCTGCCAGAGTTTTCTTCACTTTTTACTCCTGGGTAGGGAGATGTAACGTCAGCTTCCCGGCGGCGGAAACGGGCGGCAGGAACACACTCGCCTGGGGAAGCGAGACGCGTCGGACTGCCATGACGCCGGGGAGCGTCCAGAATTACACGGGGTCGGGTTGGAGGATGGAGCACGAGATTTGCTGACCGGGTTTCGGGTCCGTTACCAGCAACTCACAGAACGCTAGCATGACGATCGAAAACCCACTGGCCCCCAAACGGGGGGGCGTCGTAATCAGTGCACGTATTCCAGCAGGTCGGAGCCGACCGTTCGCATCGCGTCGATCACGCGCAGTCTCGTGGTCAGCCCCGCATCGCCGAACTGCACGGTGACGGCATAGGCGACCCCGGTGCGCGGTCCACTCAGCAGGCCGACCTCGGAGCGGAGGCCGACATCCGTTCCCGTCTTGTTGATGAGCTGAATGCCGTGGTCCGGTCCGCGATGAGACAGCGGGTCAAGTCCGAACGCGCTGGCCACCAGCGACAGATCGGCATTCTGCGAAAGCCAGCCGAGCACCCGGTGACTGGTGACGTGATCGACGACCTCGCCGCGGGAGAGGGCCGCGAAGAGCCCGGCGAGCTCTGAGGTCGAACCGACGGAGAGTTGTGGCGCATCATCCGGTCCGCGAACGGTGCGAACGAGGTCGAGCAGAGCCGTGCGCGCGAGCCCGAGTGATTCGGTCCGCGCTCGCACAGCATCGAGCCCGACCTGCCTCAGCAGCACATTGGTCGCGAGGTTATCGCTGGTCGCGCCGACGAGTGTTGCGAGGTCGGCGACGGGGAGGGCCGGCGCCTGGAGCTGTCGCCAGATGCCCGAATCCGCGATGGCGTCGCCCGCGGTCTTGTCGAGGATGCCGAAGCCGGCGAAGTTCCGCGCGGTGATGCGGGCGGCCACTTCGATGAGGAGGAGCACCTTGCCGACGCTCGCTGTCGGAAGCACGATCCGATCGTCGATGGACAGGAGGGGGAGACCGCTTCGCAGATCGACGGTATTGGCCGAGACCCGGGCGCCGGAATAGGCGAGTTTGCCGAGCGCGGTGAAGGAGGCGCCGAAGTTTTCGGCGCCACCGGTGCCGCGATGTCGACCCTGGCGAAGTGCGCGAAGGTGATCGCGACGTTCGTGTACCCGGGTCTCCACTACCAAATAGTCACGCGTTCTTCGCGCGGAAGCCAGAGCTGATCCGACTCCCTGACTCCGAAGGTGTCGTAAAACTCGTCGATGTTGCGCACGATCTGGTTGCAGCGGAACTCGTTGGGGGAGTGCGGGTCGATCGAGATCAGACGGATGACTTCCTCATCTCGCGCCTTCAGCTGCCAGGCCTGCGCCCAGGAGAGGAAGAAGCGTTCGGCCCCGGACATCCCGTCGATCTCTTCGGGTGCGCTGCCACCGAGCGAGATCAGGTAGGCCTTCCAGGCGATGGAGAGGCCGCCGAGGTCGCCGATGTTCTCGCCGATCGTCAACGCGCCATTGACGTGCTGCTGCGGAACCTGTCGTGGCGCGAGCGCGTTGTACTGCCCGATCAGGGAGGCGGTGAGCTTCTCGAACGCGGCCCTGTCGTCGGCGGTCCACCAGTCGGTGAGTCGACCGTCGCCGTCGTATTTCGAGCCCTGGTCGTCGAAGCCGTGACCGATCTCGTGGCCGATGACGGCGCCGATCGCGCCGTAGTTCGCTGCGGCATCCCTCGTCTCGTTGAAGAACGGGAACTGCAGGATCGCGGCCGGAAAGACGATCTCGTTGAAACCGGGGTTGTAATACGCGTTGATCGTCTGCGGGGTCATGAACCACTCGTCGCGGTCGAGCGGTTTGCCGATCTTGCCGAGTTCGCGCTGGAACTCGAACTCGCTTGTCGCGCTGATGTTGGCGATCAGGTCGTCCGGCGAGATCTCCAGAGTCGAGTAATCGCGCCAGCGCACGGGGTAGCCGATCTTCGGTGTGAACTTGTCGAGCTTCTCAAGGGCACGGGTGCGGGTGGCATCCGTCATCCACTCGAGTGTTTTGATGCTCTGGCGGTAGGCCTCGATGAGGTTGTCGACGAGCACGTCCATGCTCGTCTTCGCCGCTTCGGGGAAGTGGCGGTCAACGTAGATGCGGCCGACGGCTTCGCCCATGGCACCCTCGACGAGGGAGACGCCGCGCTTCCAGCGTGCGCGCAGTTCGGGGGTTCCGGTGAGGGTTCGACCGTAGAAGTCGAAGTTGGCTTCGATGAAATCATCGGAGAGGTACGCGGCGGATGAACGGATGACCTGCCAGCGCAGCCAGTCGACCCACTTCTCGAGGTTGCCGGCCGTCAGAGCCGCGGCGATGCCGACGAGGAAGGACGGCTGCCGAAGAACCAACTCGTCGAATGCCCCCTTGGGAACGTCGATGGCGTCGAGCCAGCGGTTAAGATCCGGCCCGTCGCTTGCATCGGATGCGGTGGTGACGACCTGCTCCCAGGTGGTCAGGTTGTAGGTCTTCTCGCTGTCGCGCGATTCAACGTTGTCCCAGTGTGAGGCGGCTATGGTCGTCTCGAGTTCCATGACGCGTGCGGCGCGTTTGGCGGCATCCGCCCCCGCTGACCCGCCGAGGCCGGCGAGGCTGAACATCTTCTCGAGGTAGACGACATAGGCGGTGCGGATGTCGGCCGACTTCTCTTCGCGGTAATAGCTCTCGTCGGGCAGACCGAGGCCGCCCTGTTCGACGAGGGCGATGTAGCGTTCCGGGTTGCCGGGGTCGTTGTCGATGTAGAGCTGGAAGAATCCGCTGACGCCGGCGCGTTCGAGGCGTCCGAGAGTGGACAGGAACGAGGGGATATCGCTGACCGCATCCACGTCTTTCAGTGCGGGCTTGAGCGGTTCGGCGCCGAGCTCGTTGATGCGGGCTTCGTCCATGAAACTGGCGAAGAGGTCGCCGAATTTGCGTTCCTCGGTGCCGTGCTCGGCGGTGCGCGCTTCGTCGATGATGTCGCGGACCGCTCGTTCGGCCTCTTCGGCGAGCAGATAGAAGGAGCCGTAGCGTGCCTTGTCGGACGGGATCTCGGTGCGGTCGATCCACTTTCCATTGACGTGGCGGAAGAGGTCGTCCTGAGGTCGTACTCCCGGGTCGAGTTCTGCGGTGTCGATGCCCGAGTTGAGGGTGTCTGACGGTGCGGATGCTTGTTTGGATGCCGCTTCGGACAGCATGTCGGATGCCGATTTGGATGCCGCTTCGGGTGCTCTGGAGTTTCTGCCGCTCATGGTGCCCAAGCCTAACCTTCGGGGATTAACGCGCGGAGTCTCGCAACAGTTCGAGACCAGGGCGGGCGCTGAGAATCTGCCCAGTGAAGATTCCGGCCGCGCGCCGTTCGACTTCTTCCGGAGAGAGCGTGCCGGTGACGTGGGTGAGGACGAGCCTTGTGACGCCGGCCTCATTGGCGATCGCTGCCGCATCCTCGGGGGTGCAGTGCACCGCGTTCCCCGTCGGGGACCGGTCGTAGCCGACTTCGCAGACCAGCGCATCCGCTCTCGTGGCGAGTTCGATGAGAGCGGCGCACGGTGCGGTGTCGCCGGAGTAGGCGACCGAGTCGCCGCCGGCTTCGGCTCGCAGTGCGAAGGCCGGCATCCCGTGATTGACCGGTCCCCAGGAGAGGTCGATACCGCCGATTGTGGTCTCGCCCCAGCCCTGCATTTCCGTGATGTCGAATACTTCTGGGAGCACGGTTTTCGCACGCGGGCCGAGGAATGCGATGAGGCGTTCGGCGAGGGCGGGTGGGGCGATGAGGGGGATTCTTCTGGTGGTGGCGATTCGTCCCGTCGGGGCGAGTTCTCTCGTTGGGACGAGTTCGGAGAACCGCAGTGCGTAGTAGGCGGTGAGCAGGTCGGCGGTGTGGTCGGCGTGGGCGTGGGAGATCCAGATAGCGTCGAGGTCGGCGATGGTGGTGTGACGCTGCAGTTCTGCGAGGGTTCCGGTGCCGGCATCCACCCAGATGGTGGTGTCTTTGTGTTGCAGCAGGTAGCCGGAGCAGGGATTGTCCGGACGCGGATACGGGGTCGAGCTGCCGAGAACGGTGAGGTGCAGGGCGGTGTCCACGGGGTAATTCTCTCCCGGTGTCGGCCCTCTCCCGGTGATCGAGGGTGTCGAGATCTTGACCGGCCCGACCACCGCCGTGGATCCGATGGTGGGGGAACCCACAGAGGAGGATCCCGTTGTCGAGGTCGGTGTTTTCGACGTCGGACCACCAGATGATGTGATGCGCCTCCGTAGACGACGGTGGTGCGGTGCATCTGCCGAACGCACAGCTGCCATACCGTTCCCCGATCGATGCCGAGCGTGCCGCCGGTGATCGCCGCAGCGACGACCGGGTACCGGGCGGGCAGCGGCGTGCCGTCGATCACAGTGCAGGGACGGGTCGCGAGACCGACCTCGCAGAGGCGGATCGCTTCACCGACGGTGATGCCGAAGATTTCCGCCACCCTGTGGGCGGGCCTCGCGTGACCCGTCTTCCCCGCCTTCCCCTCAGTGCCGAGCGACAGCTGGGACCGGTACGCGACCTCGCCCGCGATGATCACCCGGGGTGCATCGACACAGCGCTGGAAGGTTGCCGTGGCTGCGGCGACATCCAACACTCCGGAGTCGACCATGCCCGCAGCATCCGCTGAGGGAGACTGTGCCGAAAGAGACTGTGCCGAAACGGACCCTCGGAAGAACCCGCCCCCCGATGCCCTCGTCCACGCGCGCTCGACGTCACCAAGCGACACTCCGAGAGCTGCATGAGCGGTCGACATGAAAAAAGTCTCCCAGCACCCACCGACATTCCCGCGAAGACCACAACATCCGCCTGATCTGGGCTTTCTCCTGTGGGCAACCCCATCAAACCCTCCCCTGTGGAGGAGCACTCGCCCCGCAGACGGTGCGCTCCGAGAAGCTGCCTGGTTAGTCCGAAAACGCAGGAGATACTCGGGAATCCGAGCAAAAAGTGCCTCTTTTGCTCGAAATTCCGCGAATCTCCTGCGTTTCAAGTGGAATGGGAGAGGAGCGGAAGTGGCGAGGAGCGGCACACGAGGAACGCAGCACTCGACCGCGCACGGCTCCGACAGAAAACCCGCACCCCACGATCCCCGCTAGCGTTAACGAGCCATGATCACCTCCGCACTCTCCCGCTCCCAGGTGACCGCGTGGCGAAACGCCCTCTTCGCCATCTTCGGACTCTGCGGGTTCGCGATGGCCAGCTGGGCAGCACGCATCCCGGCCGTCAAGCAGGCTCTCGGCATCAGCACATCCGACATGGGTGTGCTGATCTTCGGGATCGCCGCGGGCTCCATCGTCGGACTCCTGGCATCCAGTCATGTCATCGCGCGCTTCGGCGCACGGAAGACGATCGCGGGCGTTCTCACCATCGGCTCCATCGGATTCGCCATCGCCGGATTCGGCGCAACGGTCGGCCCGAGCTACGCGATCGTCATGGGCGGCCTGATCGTCTTCGGCGCGATGTTCTCGACCTGCGACGTCGCGATGAACCTGCTCGGCGCGGTCAACGAACGAGCACTCGGACGCTCGGTGATGCCCGTCTTCCACGCCTTCTTCAGCTTCGGCACCATCCTCGGCGCCGGGGTCGGGGCACTCGCCGAGGCGACGCACGTGCCGATCGTGTTCCACCTCCTAGCCGTCGCGATCATCTTCGCGACGGGCGCGCTGATCTCGGTGCGCTTCCTGCAATCCGAGCACACTGCCGAACCCAGCGAAGAACCCCACGAACCTGCCGAGCAGGGCTGGCGCAGCCGACTGAGCATCTGGCGGGATCCGCGCACCATCGTCATCGGACTGATCGTGCTCGGGATGGCGTTCGCCGAAGGATCCGCGAACGACTGGCTCGCACTCGCCATGGTCGACGGCCACGGCACGACGAAAGCCGGCGGCGCGCTGATCTTCAGCGTCTTCGTCACCGCAATGACCGTCGGACGACTCGGCGGCGTGAAGCTGCTCGACCGTTTCGGGCGCGTGCCGGTGCTGCGGGCATCCGCTGTGCTGGCGGCGATCGGGCTCGTGATGGTGATCTTCATCCCCGTCCTCTGGATCTCGCTCGTCGGCGTGGTTCTCTGGGGCCTCGGCGCGTCGCTCGGATTCCCGGTCGGGATGTCGGCCGCCGCCGATGACCCGCGCACCGCCGCCGCACGCGTCAGTGCCGTCGCGACCATCGGGTATTTCGCGTTCCTCGTCGGACCGCCGGTGATCGGATTCCTCGGCGACCACGTCGGCCTTCTGCACGCCCTCACCGTGGTGCTGGTGCTCGTCGCCGTCGCGGGGTTCGCGGCGGGTGCGGCACGGGAGCGTGGGTGGCGGCAGCCTGCTGCGGCGCCGATTTCGGGCGACTGATCGCGGTCATCCGCCCCGCCCGACGCCCTGACTTCGGCGCGGCAGCATCCGCTCCCTCCGAAAACGCAGGAATATCGCGGGATTTCAAGCAAAACATGCCCCTTTTGCTCGAAATACCGAATATCTCCTGCGTTTTCGGAGGGGAAGTGGATGTCGGCGGGCCATGAAGCACGCCAACTCGAGTTGCGCCACAGCAACTCGAGTTGCGCGAGCCCGCTACCCCCCGATCCGCCCGTCCACCGCATCCAGCGAGATCTCCTCCGAGTCGAGGGCGGTGCGCATCACGTCGATCGATTCCGACGAGAACGCGCCGCGCTCGTAGGTGTCCCGCAGCACGGCGCGCTCCGCATCGAGCTGCACCCGCCGCAGCCGCTGGTATTGCACGACCTCGTTCTCCGGATCGGCCAGGTCGGCGACCGCCCAGATCTCGAGGCGTGCGAGCCAACTCTCCGTCTGGGCGTTGACCTCGTCGATCACCCCGGGCTTGACCGCGTCGCCGGATGCCGCCACCACCGCCGCATCCCCGGCCTCCTTCATCCGCTTGCGCAGTTCGAGCAGCTCGGTGCGCTCATCCCCGACCACGTCATCCGCTGGACGGAGCCGCCGCACGACCGGCGGCAGCAACAACCCCTGAACGACGAGAGTGATGATGGCGACCGCGAACGCGACGAGCACCAGCGAGTCGCGCATCGGAGCCTCGGCGGGGATGGTCTGCACCGCGGCGACGGTGACGACACCGCGCATGCCGGAGAGGCCGAGGATGACGCCGTCGCGCCATCCGAGTGCCTGGTCCCGTTCGGCGGTGAGGTCGTTGTTCTGCTGGTCGAGCCGCTTGCGGAAGTTCTGAAATGTGCGCGAGAACCGGGCCCGCTGCGTCTCATCGATCTCGACGGCCACCGAAGGCGGGTTCGCAGAGAGCTCCGCCAGGCGGGCCACGATCCCGTCGCGCACGGCCTTGTCCTTCGACGTGACGATGCCGAGCCTCGCCCGCGTCGTGCGCGTGAACGTCTTCAGCGGGGACGATTTGATCCCCAGCTGCCGGAAGTTCGCGGCGCGCTGCTGGAAGTCCTCCTCGGTGACCTTGTCGAAGCGCTCGTTGGTCTTGTCGCTCTGCTCGGCACGCCGACGATAGCGTCGGCGGATCGTGTAGAGCAGCGGCGGCATGGACGCGAATCGGATGCCGACCAGCAGCAGGATCACCAACCCAGCGACCCCGAGTGTGCCCGGCAGCTCACCGCCGCTCGCGACCGCGCCGACGACGGGCCAGAGCTGGAAGCCCATGAACAGGAACACCCCGTTCTCGACCAGCAGCGTCACGATTCGCCAGGTGCCGCTCTCTGCGAGGCGAAAGGATGCCCGGATGCGGTACGCCCCCTGGTTGCCGACGAGGATGCCGGCGACCACCACGGCGACCACCCCCGACGAGTGCGCGAACTCGCCGGCGAGGTAGGCGACGAAGGGAACGACCAGCGAGACCGCGGCATCCAGCACAGGGTCGGTGATGCGACGCCGGAGCGCGACGGCCACGGCGCCGAGGATGATGCCGATCAGCACGGCACCGGCGACCGCCCAGAGGAAGGTGAGTGCGATCATCCATCCGTTCGGAGATTGGACGGATGTCGACACGATCGCGAGCATCGTCGAGAGCAGCACGAGCGCGGTCGCGTCGTTGACGAGCCCTTCGCCTTCGAGGATCGTGACGATGCGCGGCGGAAGTCCGAGTCGCTTGCCGAGACTGGTAGCGGCGACGGCGTCGGGTGGGGCGACGACGGCTCCGAGAGCGATGGCCAGGGCGAGGGGAACGCTCGCCCAGAGCAGGCTCACGAGCACCCCGACGAGCACGGCAGACACGGCGACCAGGGCGACTGCGAGGAACACGATCACCCGCAGATTGCGGCGGAAGTCGACGAACGGCACCTGCCGCGCAGCCGCATAGAGCAGCGGCGGAAGGATGACGGTGAGCACGAGACTCGGCTCCACCTCGAAGTGCGGAATGGCCGGGATGGCGCCCACCCCAACCCCGACGACGGTCAGGGCGAGCGGTGCGGCGACCCCGATGCGCGAGGAGAAGAACGACACGACGCCGATGACGAGCACGACACCAACGACGGCGAGGGTGATCAGCTCGGTGGTCTGCATG
>JAYVNU010000322.1:0-9194 GCA_043758345.1 Lacisediminihabitans sp. | reverse complement strand
AGCTCGAAACGAGCCAGCGCGCTCAGCTTGTTCAGCTGGAGCAGGAGCGCACTACCCTCGAAGGCCGGATCGAAGACCTCCGCACCTTCGAGCGCGAGTATCGCCAGAAACTGAAGAGTTACATCGAGGGCCAACTGCAGGAGCTCGAGTCGCCGAACGCGATGGCGAGTGCGGCCCCGTCGGGTGCAGCGCCATCGACCCCCGCGTCACCATTCCCGGCTGCGTCTGCGCAGCCGGCCAGCTTCCAGGGTTTTGGCGGTAACTGAGTCGCAGGCGAAGGCCGGCGGCGAGGTCGGCGGCACAGCCGACGGTCGAAAAACCGTCAGCGTGCGGGCGTTGATCATGCTCGCGCTCGTCGCGATCATCGTCTACGCCATCGACCAGCTCACGAAGTACCTGATCTCGACGAACCTGACCGAGGGCGAGCAGATCAGGGTGATCGGCGATATCCTCACCTTCCACTTCGTGAAGAATCCGGGTGCTGCCTTCTCCCTCGCGAGCGGTACCACCTGGATTTTCTCGATCGCGGCTACGGCCGTCACCATCTTCATCATCGGGTTCGCGCGCCGCATCCACTCCCTCGGGTGGGCGGTGCTGTTCGGAATGCTGCTCGGCGGCACGACAGGCAATCTCACCGACCGGCTCCTCCGCGAGCCGGGGTTCGGCGTCGGGCATGTCGTCGACTTCATCCAGGTCTATGGTTTTCCCGCGATCTTCAACATCGCGGACTCGTTCATCTGTGCGAGCATGGGACTCTTCGTCATCTTGACCATCCGGGGAATCAGTCTCGATGGGCGTCGCCACGCCAAGACCGTCGTTCCGGCCGAGACGGCTGAGGCAACCGACTCCGCCGCGGCACCGGATCGAAAATAACCGGTGGACTCACGCAGTCTCCCGGTGCCGGAAGGCCTCGCCGGGGAGCGGGTGGATGCCGCGATAGCCAAGCTTCTCGGATTCTCCCGCAACTTCTCCGCCGAGGTCGCCGAGGCCGGGGGAGTGACGCTCGATGGCGTCGTGCAGGGAAAGTCGGACCGCCTCCGCGCGGACGCGTGGCTCGAGGTCTCGTGGCAGCCGAAAGAGGCCCCGAGCATCGTCCCGGTCACCGTGCCCGACCTGACAGTGGTCTACGACGACGACGACATCGTCGTGATCGACAAGCCGGTGGGGGTTGCGGCGCATCCCTCGGTGGGCTGGACGGGGCCGACCGTTCTCGGTGCCCTCGCCGGAGCCGGATTCCGTATCTCGACATCCGGAGCTTCGGAGCGGGCAGGTATCGTGCATCGTCTCGACGCCGGCACGAGCGGTCTCATGGTGGTTGCGAAGAGCGAGCGCGCCTACACGGAACTGAAGCGCCAGTTTCACGACCGTGAGGTCTCGAAGATCTACCACGCGGTGGTGCAGGGGCATCCGGATCCCCTTGCTGGCACGATCGACGCCCCGATCGGGCGGCACCCGAGTTCCAGTTGGAAGTTCGCGGTCGTCTCGGATGGCAAGAACTCGGTCACCCACTACGAGACGCTCGAGGCGTTTCCGAGCGCGTCGCTGCTTGAGGTGCACCTCGAGACAGGCAGAACGCACCAGATCAGGGTGCACATGGCGGCCCAGCGACATCCCTGTGTCGGCGACGCGATGTATGGAGCCGACCCGACCATCACGGCACGACTCGGCTTGACACGCCAGTGGCTGCACGCCATGGAATTGGGTTTCCGTCACCCGGGCGGCGCTGAACAGGTGGTTTTCCGCAGCACCTATCCGACCGACCTGCAACACGCTCTCGACGTGCTGAGAGGCGACTGAAGCAGGCTTATCCTTGAGGCGGGTCACCCAGCCACGGCCCCCGGCAAGGCGGAGCTTCAGTGCCATCCAACGAAGATTCATTCGTGCACCTGCACGTGCACAGTGAGTACTCGATGCTCGATGGAGCCGCCCGGATAGAGCCTCTCGTGAAGGCCGCGGCCGAAGGCCAGATGCCTGCTATCGCCGTCACCGACCACGGGAACATGTTCGGCGCGCACGAATTCTGGAAGCAGGCGACGGCCAACGGAATCAAACCGATCATCGGAACCGAGGCGTACATCACGCCCGGGACCGCTCGCGGCGATCGCACGCGGGTGCGCTGGGGCGACAGCCACCAGAGCCAGGACGACGTCGCCGGTGCCGGATCGTACACGCACATGACGCTGCTCTCGGAGAACAACGAGGGCATGCACAATCTCTTCAGGCTGTCGTCGCTCGCCTCCATCGAGGGCTATTACTTCAAGCCGCGTATGGACCGCGAGCTGCTCAGTCGCTACTCGAAGGGGATCATCGCCACGACCGGCTGTGTCGGCGGGGAGGTGCAGACACGGCTTCGTCTCGGCCAGTACGACGAGGCGCTGAAGGCGGCATCCGACTTTCGCGACATCTTCGGAAAAGAGAATTTCTTTGCCGAGGTGATGGACCACGGTATCGACATCGAGCGTCGAACGATGAACGACCTGCTGCGGCTCGCGAAAGAACTCGACCTTCCGCTCGTCGCAACCAACGACCTGCACTACACGCACGCCCACGACGCGACCGCGCACGCCGCCCTGCTCTGTGTGCAGTCGGCCTCGACGCTGGATGACCCCAACCGCTTAAAGTTCGATGCCGACGAGTTCTACCTCAAGTCGGCAACCCAGATGCGTCACCTCTTCCGCGACCACCCGGACGCCTGCGACAACACGCTGCTCATCGCCGAGCGCTGCGAGGTCAGCTTCGAACATCGTGACCTGATGCCGCGCTTCCCGGTTCCGGCCGGCGAGACGGAGGCCACCTGGTTCGAGAAGGAGGTGAACCTCGGCATGCTTCGGCGCTTCAACGACGCGCCATCGGAGGCCCACCTCGCCCAGGCGAAGTACGAGGTGGATGTCATCAAGCAGATGGGCTTCCCCGGTTACTTCCTCGTCGTGGCCGACTTCATCGCCTGGGCGAAGAGCCAGGGCATCCGGGTTGGGCCCGGCCGCGGGTCGGCCGCGGGGTCGATGGCCTCCTATGCCATGGGCATCACCGAGCTCGACCCGATCGCTCACGGCTTGATCTTCGAGCGCTTCCTGAACCCGGAGCGCGTATCGATGCCCGACGTCGACGTCGACTTCGACGATCGTCGGCGTCCGGAGGTCATCCGCTACGTCACCGGGAAGTACGGCGACGACCGTGTCGCGCAGATCGTCACCTACGGAACTATCAAGGCGAAGCAGGCGCTCAAAGACTCCGCAAGGGTGCTCGGGATGCCGTACTCGGTCGGCGAGAAGCTGACGAAGGCGATGCCCCCGGCCATCATGGGTAAAGACATCTCGCTCGGTGACATCCTGAACACGGATGCGCCGCGCTATAAAGAGGCCGCCGATTTCCGCGCCGTGCTCACGAGCGATGCCGAGGCCGCGAAGGTCTTCGAGACGGCCCGGGGCATCGAGAACCTGAAGCGCCAGTGGGGCGTGCACGCGGCCGGCGTGATCATGTCGGCCGAACCGCTGCTCGACGTGCTTCCGATCATGAAGCGCGAAGACGACGGCGCCATCATCACCCAGTTCGACCAGCCTCCGCTGGAGTCGCTGGGCCTGATCAAGATGGACTTCCTCGGGCTTCGCAACCTGACGATCATCGAAGACGCGCTGAAGATGATCGAGAAGAACACCGGCCACAGGCTGATCATCGAAGACCTCGATCTCGACGCCGACCAGAAGACCTACGACCTGCTCGCCCGTGGCGACACCCTCGGCGTCTTCCAGCTGGATGGCGGGCCGATGAGGTCGCTGCTCAAGCAACTCAAGCCGACCAGCTTCGAAGACATCTCGGCCGTGATCGCCCTTTATCGGCCCGGCCCGATGGGCATGAATTCGCACACGAACTATGCCCTGCGAAAGAACGGGCTGCAGAAGATCGAGGCGATCCATCCGGAGCTCGAAGAGCCGCTTCGGGAGAGCCTCGGCATCACTTACGGTCTCATCGTCTATCAGGAGCAGGTGATGTCCGTCGCCCAGAAGGTCGCCGGATTCACCCTTGGGCAAGCGGATGTGCTTCGCCGGGCGATGGGCAAGAAGAAGAAGTCGGAGCTCGACAAGCAGTTCGCCGACTTTGAGGGCGGCATGGTCGACAACGGCTACAGCGCCGACGCCGTCAAGGTGCTCTGGGACACCCTGATGCCGTTCGCCGACTACGCCTTCAACAAGGCCCACAGCGCCGGGTACGGCGTGCTGAGCTATTGGACCGCCTACCTCAAGGCCAACTTCCCCGCCGAGTACATGGCAGCGCTGTTGACCAGCGTCGGCGACTCGAAAGACAAGCTCGGAATGTACCTGAGCGAGTGCCGTCGCATGGGCATCAAGGTGCTCGCCCCCGACGTCAACGAGTCGAGCGGCGACTTCACTGCCGTTCCGAATGAGACGGGTGTCGGCGACATCCGCTTCGGTCTGGGAGCCATCCGCAACGTCGGAGCCAACGTCGTCGATGCCGTCGCCAGGGCACGGGAGGACAGGGGTCGGTTCGAGTCGTTCCACGACTTCCTCGCGAAGGTGCCGATCCAGGTCGCGAACAAGCGCACCGTCGAATCCCTGATCAAGTCGGGGGCCTTCGACTCCACCGGGGCGACCCGGCGCGCGCTGCTCGAGGTCCATGAGGATGCCATCGACTCTGCGGTCAGCCAGAAGCGCGCGGAGGCGAATGGACAGGTCGGATTCGACTTCGACAGCCTCTGGGACGAACCGCAGGCCGTGAGCAAGGTGCCCGACCGACCGGAGTGGGCGAAGCGCGACAAGCTCGCCTTCGAACGGGAGATGCTCGGGCTCTACGTCTCCGACCATCCGCTCGCCGGCCTCGAGGTGCAGCTCGCCAAGCATGCGAGCACCACGATCATGGACCTGCTCGGGGGAGAGGTCGCCGGCGACGGCGAACACGTGACCATTGCCGGGCTGATCACCTCTGTGCAGCACCGCGTCGCGAGAAACTCCGGCAACCAGTACGGGCTGATCACCGTCGAGGACTTCGCGGGCGAGATCACGGTCATGTTCCTCGGGAAGACGTACCAGGAGTTCTCGCCGGCCCTCACGAACGACTCGATCGTGGTGGTTCGCGGGCGGGTGAGCGTTCGCGACGACGGGATGAACCTGCACGCCTCGAGCATGTTCGCCCCCGATGTCGGCCAGAGCCTCGGCTCGGGGCCGCTGGTGATCTCCATGCCGGAGGTTCGGGCGACGACCGACGTGGTCACCGCCCTCAACGACGTGCTGATCAGGCATACCGGTGATACCGAAGTGCGGCTGAAGCTGGTCAAGGGGGCGAGCGCGCGGGTCTTCGAGGTGCCGTTCCCGGTGTCGGTGAGCGCGGACCTCTACGGGGAGCTGAAGTCGCTCCTCGGACCCTCCTGCCTGGCCTGATGCCCGTGTCGACCCTCGATTAGTGGATCCGACACGGAGGCTGCTCTTCTGGCTGCGGATACCCTACGCAGCGGATGCCGTCCTGCTCCTGATCGGCGTCGGCTACCTGATCTCCGGAGACGGGGTCGGCTGGTGGGTGCTGGTCTTCGCCGCTGTGCGGGCTCTGATCGGTACGATCGCGCTGGTGCTCATCGCGCCGAAGGCCATCGCGGAGCGGAGAAAGCCGGAGGACGATTAGACGGCGTCCCCCGGCCTCAGGTAGGTGCGCCCGTGGTAAAGCAGCGCGTCATCCGGTTCACCGAGCGCCCCCTCGTCGATCTGCACGACGATGACGGCGTTGTTCGCGACCTCGAGGCGTTCGACGATGTGTCCGGTCATCCACGACGTGACGCCCTTGAGGATGGGAAGTCCGTGCGGGCCGACGTACCAGTGATCGCCGTCGAAGCGCAGATCGTGGTCGCCCGACATGCGCTCGGCGAGGTGCCGGGTGCGAACGCCCATCGTCTGGATCGCGACGAACTCGGTGTTTGCGATGGCCGGCCACGCGCTCGCCACCCGCGCCATGTTGAAGGTCGCGAGCGGCGGCACGGCGGCGAGGGAGGCGAGCGATGTCGCGGTGAAACCGACCGGCTTACCCTCCGGCGTGAGGGCCGTGATGACGACGACACCGGCGGCATGACGGCGGAAGGCGTGCTTGAACGCGGCCAGGCCGTCCGCTTCGTCAGGGACTGCGGTGGGGGAGGTCTCGGTCACGCGTTCATCGATCCTGTAGTCGTGATGGGGGTGGTGCTGCGCCGACGACGTTGTTGGTCAGGGACATGGTTGGTTAGGGACATTGTTGGTTAGGGACCGCGGGCACGCTCCCCATAGAATTGGACAGCCATGATCCAGACGATCGACCTTCGCGGACTCCAGCCTAATCGAGCAGAACTCCTCGCCCTCGTGCCGCGGGCGCAGACCGATGTCAGCGCTGCAACCGCCGTCGCGGGCGAACTCATCGACGACGTGCGAGCGCGCGGTGAGGCGGCTCTGCTCGACCAGGCCGAGCGTCTCGACGGTGTGCGTCCCCGACACGTGCGGGTGGATGTCGCCGCCATGACCTCCGCGGTCCGGGCGCTCGACCCGTCGGTGCGCGACGCGCTCGAGGAGGCCATCGCGCGCGTTCGTGTCGCTTCGGAGGCCCAACTGCCGACGCCGGGAGTGACGACCATCGCCAGGGGTGCGGAGATCATCCAGCGGTGGAAGCCGATCCGCCGGGTGGGGCTCTATGTGCCGGGTGGCAAGGCCGTCTACCCGTCGAGCGTCGTCATGAACGTGATCCCGGCACAGGTCGCCGGTGTGTCATCCATCGCGCTTGCCTCACCGCCGCAGAAGGCGTTCGACGGCATGGTGCACCCTGCCATCCTCGGCGCGGCGGGGCTCCTCGGCATCGACGAGGTCTACGCCATGGGGGGAGCGGGAGCCATCGGTGCTTTCGCCTACGGGGTATCGGGCCTGAGCCTCGACCCCGTGCAGCTCATCACCGGACCGGGAAACGTCTACGTCGCAGCAGCGAAGCGACTCGTGCGCGGCACGACCGGAATCGACTCGGAGGCCGGGCCGACCGAGATCCTCGTCATCGCCGACGCGACGGCCGACCCATTCCTGATCGCGGCCGACCTGCTCAGCCAGGCCGAGCACGATGAGCTCGCCGCCGCAGTGCTCGTCACCGATTCGGCGGAACTCGCCGAACAGGTGCAGGCACACCTCGAGCGGACGGTTTCCTCCGCGCACCACAGTGCGCGAGTCGAGGAAGCCCTTCGGGGACGACAGTCCGCCATCGTGCTCGTGAACGACCTCGAGGAGGCTGCTGCCTTCAGCAACCTCTACGGACCGGAGCACCTCGAGATCCAGACCGCCGAACCGGGACTCGTGCTCGATCTGATCGACAGCGCCGGCGCGATCTTCCTCGGGCCGGATTCTCCGGTCAGCCTCGGTGACTACCTCGCCGGATCCAATCACGTGCTGCCGACCGGAGGGCAGTCGCGATTCACGCCGGGGCTCGGCACCTATACCTTCCTTCGCCCCCAGCAGGTCATCCGCTACGACCACGAGGCGCTGCGCTCGGTCGAAGCCCGTATCGTCGCGCTCTCGTCGGCCGAAGATCTCCCGGCCCACGGCGCGGCCGTCACGGCGAGGTTCACCCGGCGCTGATCGGCGGGCGGCCCGGTATCCTTGAATCACCATGTTCTGCCCCTTCTGCCGTTTCCCCGATTCGCGGGTCATCGATTCGCGCACCAGCGATGACGGGCTCTCGATCCGCCGCCGGCGCCAGTGCCCGGAGTGCGGCCGACGCTTCTCGACGACGGAGACCGCCAGCCTCAACGTGGTCAAGCGCAGCGGCGTCGTCCAGCCCTTCAGCCGTGAGAAAATCGTCTCCGGAGTGCGAAAGGCCTGCCAGGGTCGCCCCGTCACCGACACGGATCTCGCCGTCCTCGCGCAGAGGGTGGAGGAGACGATCCGGGCCACCGGAGCTTCGCAGGTCGATGCGAACGACATCGGGCTCGCCATCCTCCTTCCGCTCCGCGAACTCGACGAGGTCGCCTATCTGCGTTTCGCGAGCGTGTATCAGGGCTTCAGTTCGCTCGACGACTTCGAGGCGGCCATTTCGCTGCTGCGGGTCGAGCACGACGCGGCACCCACCGAGGGCTGAAGTCGGCACCCGCCGACTCGAGCACGGTATGTATCGCCTCCTTTTCAGGCTCGTCCTGTCCCGTCTCGATCCGGAAGACGCGCACCACCTGGCGTTCACGGTCATCCGTCTGCTGCCGCAACTCGGCATCGGTTCCCTCGTCAGGGCCCTGACGAGGCCCGCCGCAACGCTGTCGGTTCGGACGCTCGGACTCGAGTTCGATTCGCCGTTCGGTGTCGCAGCGGGCTTCGATAAAGACGGAAGGGCGATCCGCGGACTCTGGCAGCTCGGCTTCAGCCACGTCGAGGTCGGCACGATCACGGCGATTCCACAACCGGGAAACGATCGTCCGCGGCTGTTCCGGCTCATCGCCGACCGCGCCGTCGTCAACCGAATGGGGTTCAACAACGCGGGGGCCGCGGCCGCCGCGCCGAGGCTCGAGCGGGAGCGCGGGCGGCGCATCCGTCCGATTATCGGTGCCAATATCGGAAAGAGTCGCGTCGTCGACGTGGATGACGCGACCGCCGACTACCTCATCGGTACACGCCTTCTCGCTCCCGTCGCCGATTACCTCGCCGTGAACGTCAGCTCGCCGAACACGCCGGGCCTCCGCGGACTTCAGGAGCTCGAGAAACTCTCCCCGCTGCTCACCGCGGTGAAGGCGGCAGCCGGCTCGACACCGGTCCTCGTCAAGATCGCTCCCGACCTGACCGATGACGAGGTTCGGAGAATCAGCGGTCTCGTGGTCGAACTCGGGTTGTCCGGCATTATCGCCACCAACACGACTCTCTCGCGGGAGGGGCTGCGGACGGCGGCACCAGTCGTCGAGGGTGCCGGCGCCGGCGGGCTCTCCGGTGCGCCGCTCGCGGCACGGTCGCTCGCGGTGCTGCGCGTCATCCGCTCCGTCGTGCCGGCGGAACTCTGCGTGATCTCCGTCGGGGGCGTGGACACGGCGGCCGACGTCGCCGAGCGCCTCGCGGCCGGCGCGACTCTCGTCCAGGGCTACACGGCGTTTCTCTACCGCGGACCATTGTGGGCTGCGAGCGTCAACCGCGGTCTCGCGCGTCTGCATTAGCCAACCCCAGAACCCCGCGAGTTGCATGTTTGGCGGTCATTACGCCTCATAACCG
>JAYVNU010000321.1:0-9230 GCA_043758345.1 Lacisediminihabitans sp. | reverse complement strand
ACTTCCTCGCAGCTTTCGCCGTCTACACGCTGCTCGTGGATGCCCTGGCCCGCCGCCGCGCCGGCATCACCTTCTGGGCCAGCGGCACCGTATTCCGGCAGCTCCCCGCCACGTTCCTGCTGATGGTGCCGGTGTTCTTTGCCACCTATCTCTCGGCCTGGATCGGCTGGTTCGTGACGAAGGGCGGCTACTACCGCGACTGGGCCGACCTGCCGGGCAACGCCTGGAAGGGGGCGTTCTCCCGGGTGCCGCATTCGATCCAGAGCTTCGTCTACTACCAGCAGAACGTCTACAACTTCAACGTCACCGAGCACACGCCGCACTCCTACCAGGCGAACCCCTTCACCTGGCTGTTCCTCTTCCGCCCGACGGCGTTCTACTACACCGGCATCGCCCAGGGAGTGGACGGATGCTCGACGGTCGGCGGGTGCGCACAGTACGTCACGTCGATAGCCAATCCGATTCTCTGGTGGGCGGCGACCGCAGCGCTGTTCTACCTCGTCTACCGGCTCATCCGGTATCGCGAGTGGCAGATCGGACTGATCCTGATGGGGATCGTCGCGGGCTATCTCCCGTGGCTTCTCTACTCCGGACGCACGATCTTCCAGTTCTACGCGATCGTGTTCGAGCCGTTCATGATCCTCGGGCTGGTCGTGGTGATGGGGCTGATCCTCGGCAAACGCAGCGACCCGGCGTGGCGGAGGCTCAGCGGCATCCGCCTCATCGCGTCGTTCCTGGTGCTCGTCGTACTCGTCAGCGCGTTCTTCTACCCCATCTGGACGGGCGAGCAGATCCCGGTCTGGTTCGCGCAGCTGCACTACTGGTTCCCCGGTTGGCGGTAGGTACCCGGGATCACGGTTTGTTACGGCTGGGTCCTCCCTCCCCGGCGCTTCGGGTACCGTGAAACCCATGGCCGATGGTGAAAACAATGAGGGTGGCAGCGCGGATCGCGAGTGGGGCTTTCGCACCCGCGCCATCCACGCCGGCAATATCCCGGATGCGGTGACCGGCGCCCGCGCACTGCCCATCTACCAGACGACGGCGTTCGTCTTCGATGACACCGCGGATGCCGCCGCCCGCTTCGCCCTTCAAAAATACGGCAACATCTACAGCCGGCTCGGCAACCCGACCGTCGCCTCCTTCGAGGAGCGCATCGCGTCCCTCGAGGGCGGACTCGGCGCCGTCGCCACCGCGAGCGGACTCAGTGCTCAGTTCATCACCTTCGCCTCGCTCGCCGGCGCGGGCGACCACATCGTTGCCTCCGCGAACCTCTACGGCGGCTCTATCACCCAGCTCGACGTGACGCTCCGTCGATTCGGGGTCGACACGACATTCGTGCAGGGATCGGACCCGGCCGACTACGACGCCGCCATCACCGACAAGACGAAGCTGATCTTCGCCGAGACCGTCGCGAATCCGTCGGGGGAGGTCGCCGACATCGAGGGACTCGCCGCGGTCGCCCACTCCCATCACATCCCGCTGATCATCGACTCGACGATCGCGACGCCGTACCTGATCCGACCGATCGAGTGGGGAGCGGATGTCGTCGTGCACTCCGCCACCAAGTTCCTCGGCGGGCACGGCACGACGCTCGGCGGTGTGGTCGTCGAGTCGGGCCGCTTCCACTGGGCGAACGAGCATTTTCCGCTGTTCGACCAGCCAGTACCCTCCTACGGCGGACTCAACTGGCACGGCAACTTCGGTGAATACGCCTTCCTCACGCGCCTTCGCGCCGAGCAGCTTCGTGACATCGGCCCTGCACTGTCGCCGCATTCCGCCTGGCTGCTCGCGCAGGGCGTCGAGACCCTCCCGTTTCGCCTTCAGGCACACGTCGACAACGCGCGAATCGTCGCGGAGTGGTTGGAGGCCGACCCGCGCATCGAGTTCGTCAACTGGGCCGGGCTGCCGAGTCATCCACACTTCGACCGTGCTCTCAAGTATCTTCCGAAGGGGCCGGGCGCCGTCTTCAGCTTCGGAGTGAGGGGCGGCCGGGAGGTCGGCCAGAAGTTCATCGAGTCGGTGGATCTCGCCAGCCACCTGGCGAATATCGGCGACGCGAAGACCCTCGTCATCCATCCGGCATCGACGACGCACGCGCAGCTCAACGAGCAGCAGCTGATGAATGCCGGAGTGCTTCCGGGACTCGTGCGCATCAGCGTCGGAATAGAAGACCCCGATGACATTGTTTACGACCTCGACCAGGCTTTGACCCAGGCCCTGAAGGACTGACCATGACCGACACTCTCGCACCGGACATCACAGTGCCTACCATCACCGTCATGCCGAACGGCCTCAGCTGTGCACTGCCGGCGGATTCGCCACTCGCGAAGTTGCTGAAGTCGCAGCGCACCTGGGCCGGGCCGACTGCGAAGGAGCGCCTCGGCATCCTGCGTCGGGCGAAGTCCATTGCGATCGTCGGGGCATCGCCGAACGCCGCCCGCTCGAGCTACTTCGTCGGCACCTACCTGCTCTCCTCGAGCGACTACCGCGTCTATTTCGTGAACCCGAACGCCGAGACGATCCTCGGCGAGAAGGCCTACCCGGATCTCGCCTCGCTTCCCGAGGTGCCCGACATCGTGGATGTCTTCCGCAAGTCGAGCGACATCCCCGGTGTCATCGACGAGGTGCTCGCAATCGGGGCACTGCATGGTGAAAAACCGGCGGTCTGGCTGCAGCTGGGGATCTGGAACGAGGATGCCGCCCGCTACGGCCAGAGCAACGGCCTGACGGTCGTGATGGATCGCTGCATCAAGATCGAGCACGCACGCTTCCACGGGGGGCTCCACCTGCTCGGTTTCGACACCGGGGTGATCACCGCGCGCAAGACCGTCCGCTGACACTGTTTTCGCGGATTCTGATCGTTTAGCATGACGGAATGAAGCCTCGCCAGATTCTGCTGTACGTCGCCGTCGTCGTACCGGCCCTCATCCTCGCGGCGGTCGGCGTGACGCACCCGCGTTACCTCACCGCGCAGAACGCGGAGTACTGGCGCAACCTGCACATCGCGATCCTGCCGATCGTGCCCCTCGTCGGGTTCGCGCCGTGGCTCGTGGTGCGCGGCCTTGACGCCTTCGTGACCTGGCTCACCGCGATCCTCGGCTTCGTCTACGCCGTTTTCTACTCGGCACTCGACGTGCTCGCTGGGATCGGAGCCGGCGGCCTGAAGCTCGACGGGATGGGCGCCGCGTCCGGCATCGGCGTGATGTACGACCTCGGCCGCAATCTCGGCTTCATCGGCAGCGTCGCCCTCATCGCGGTGGGAGCGGTCGTTGGTCTCGCGCTCTTCCGCCGTGTCGGCTTCAGCTCGCTCCCCGGCACCGCCCTCGTGATCGTCGGCAGCGTGCTCTTCCTCCGCGACCACATCTACTTTCCGCTCGGAGTACTCGGTCAGCTGTGCCTCGCCGTCGGATTCGCCGCCCTCGTCTTTGCCAGGCAGCGCCCCGGACGGATCGCGGATGCCGCACGCCTGACAACGTCGAGCCGACCGGGCTGAGCGCGCCTCAGTCCCGGTTTCCGATCACCTCGGTCAGCGCGGTAGCCGAGGTCACCGGCAGCCGGCAGACGAAGGCCTCGCAGAACCAGGCGCCCTCGCGCGCCCGGCCGGCGAAGAGGTCGAAGCCGGCCGCCTCGAAGGCCTCGGACTGCGACGGGGTCACGACCGTCGACATCCCTCCGGAGACATGTCGGCGGCGGGCGATCGCAGCGAGTTCCGAGTTGGTGTCGGCGCTGACGACGACCAACTGAGTGAGCGGATTCGCGAGGGCCGACATCACGGCCAGCGCAGCGCCGAACGAGATCGGGCGCGGAACGGCGAGCGTCGCGACGGACTCCATGGCGCGGATGCTCGCCTCGCGATATGCCGCGTCGCCCGTCAGCGCGTAGAGACGGTCGGCGGCATCCGCCATCGCGGTGAGACCTGACGGGTACGCGCCCTCCGACGGATCACTCTCCAGCACGAGTCCCTGCGCCGTCAGCACCGCGTCGGCGCCGCCCGGCACCGCGAACACGGCCGACGACCCGGGCTCCGACGACCCCGCCGCCAGCGTCGCATCCACGAGCTCCCTCGCGGCCACCGCGTACCGCGCCTCCCCCGACACCGTCGCCAGCGCGAGCAGCCCCGCGGCGAGCATCCCGTAGTCCTCGAGAGTCGCGGCTGCCGCGGACTCCAGATCCCCGATGGATGCCCGGATCAGCGTTCCGTCCACCCGCAGATGTCGCTCGAGCAGGAAGTCGGCAGCGCCCTGAGCCCCGCTCACCCAGTCGGCACGGGCGAAGACGAACCCCGCCGTCGCGAGAGCGTCGATCGCGAGCCCGTTCCAGCCGGTGAGCACCTTCGCGTCGAGAGCAGGAGGGGTCTCGGATGCCCGGGCCGCGGCATCCAGCGCGTAATAGCCGCCCTCGACCCGCTCCCCCGCGACCGTGCTCTCGCTGTCCTGCGCCGACGCGAACCCGCCGCCCGGCTGCCGCAGCATGGCCAGCAGGAACGAGGCGATACCCGCAGCGATGTCGAACGACCCGCGCAGTGCATAGGCCTTCAGCAGCTGCGCGTTGTCGTAGAGCATGCGCTCGTAGTGCGGATCGCTCCAGTCGCGCTTCGTCGAATAGCGGAAGAATCCGCCCTCGACCGGGTCCCGAAGGTCACTCGCTGCCATGACGTCGAGGGTGCGCTCGGCGAGTCTGCGAGCGTCCGTGTCCCCGACCGATCCGCGCTCGAGCAGGAAGAGCAGCACCGGCGCGACCGGAAACTTCGGGGCGGCGCCGAAGCCGCCGAACTGTTCGTCCTCGTACGCCACGAGCTCTGCGACGACGCCGGCGAACTCCTCTGGAAGCGCCATCTCCCGCCGCGAACCGTCTGCAACGAGAGCCTCCGCGACCCTCGCCGCGCTGGCTTCGACCTGCGCGCGGCGGGTGGTCCAGGCATCCAGAACGGCATCGAGCACCTGCCGGAATGCGGGGTGCCCGCCCGACGGCACCGGTGGAAAATACGTACCGGCGAAGAAGGCCCGCCCGCGCGGCGTGACGAAGACGTTCAGCGGCCAGCCGAGGTTCTCTGTGAACGCGCCGGCCGAGGCTAGATAGCTGGAGTCGACATCCGGATGCTCCTCCCGGTCGACCTTGATGCTGATGAAATTCGCATTCAGATAGGAGGCGAGCACCGGGTCGCTGAACGTTTCGCGGGCCATGACATGACACCAGTGGCAGGTCGAGTATCCGATCGAGACGAGCACGGGAACGTCACGCCGCTCGGCCTCGGCGAAGGCCTCCTCGCCCCACGGAAACCAGTCAACGGGATTGTCGGCGTGCGAGCGGAGATAGGGGCTGATGGCATCGCCAAGTCGATTCGGCATGCGTCAAGCGTAGAGACCCGGGAGCGTACGCTCGCAGTATGCCTACGACAGCCATCACCTGGATCGGTGGGCCAACCGCCCTCATCGAATATGCCGGGCTACGCATCGTCACCGACCCGACATTCGATGCGCCGCAGACGTACCGGGATCCGGAGGAGACCACCCTCGTGAAGACGACCGGGCCAGCGCTCTCCCGGGCCGAACTCGGGAGCATCGACCTCATCCTGCTGTCGCATCACGGTCACAAAGACAATCTCGACTGGGAAGGTCTCGAGCTGATCGCCCAGGGCATCCCGACTCTCAGCACCCTGACCGCGGCGAGCGAACTCTTCGGCGGAACGGTCATCGGGCTCGACAACTGGGAGATCCACGATTTCCGGCACATCACCGTGACGGCGGTCCCGGCACTGCACGGCCCTCCCGGATCCGAGAAACTGGTCGGCTCGGTGACCGGTTTCGTGCTCGAGGCCGGCGGCGAGCCGACACTCTACGTCAGCGGCGACAACGCGTCGGTGCCGCTCGTGCGGCAGATCGCCGACCGCTTCGCCCCGGTGGATGTCGCCATCCTGTTCGCCGGAGCGGCACGGGTGGCCGACATCGACGCAGCCCTCACCCTCACGTCAGCGGATGCCGTGGCTGCGGCATCCGCTTTGCAGGCGAAGCGCGTGGTCGGCCTCCACACCGAGGACTGGCAGCACTTCAGCGAGAACACCGCCGACCTCGAGGCGGCCTTCGCGAACTCGGGCTTGCTCGTCGCGACCCCGCGAGGTGAGAGGGTAATTCTCTCCTGACCCCGCCCTGCCTACTCAAAACGCAGGAGTATCCCGGGATTCCGAGCAAAAAGTGCCTCCTTTGCTCGAAACGGGCTGAATCTCCTGCGTTTTCGGGAGGGGTGGATGCCTCCTAGCCGGCGACCGTCGCCGACACGTGCCGCTCGTCCTCGCCGTTGTACTGGCTCAGCGGGCGGATCAGCGCGTTCGCGGCCAGTTGCTCCATGATGTGGGCCGTCCAGCCGGTGATCCTCGCCGCGATGAACAGCGGGGTGAACATCGTCGTGTCGAAGCCGATCAGGTTATAGGCGGGCCCGGATGGATAATCGAGGTTCGGCTTGATGCTCTTGCGCGAGTTCATCGCGCCGTCGAGCGCGTCGTACATCTCGATGACCTCGGGCTTGCCGTAGTACTCGGCCAGGGTGTCGAGCGCCTTCTTCATCGTCGGAACCCGCGAATCGCCGTTCTTGTAGACGCGGTGGCCGAATCCCATGATCTTCTTCTTGTTCGCGAGGGCCTCCTCGAGCCAGGCCTCCGCCATGTCTGGCGTGCCGATCGCCTCGAAGGTGTGCTGAACCGCCTCGTTCGCACCGCCGTGCAGCGGTCCCTTCAGTGCGCCGATCCCACCGACCACCGCAGAGTAGACGTCGCTGAGCGTCGAGGCGATGACCCTCGCGGCGAACGTAGACGCATTGAACGAGTGCTCGGCATAGAGGATCATTGACACGTCGAACGCGTCGACGACCACGGCTTCCGGAACCTCGCCGAAGGTCATGTGCAGGAAGTTCGCCGAGTATCCGAGATCGTTCCGCGGCTCCACGAGGTCTTCGCCACGGAGGCGACGCTGCGTGTAGGCGACGATCGCCGGCAGCTTCGCAAAAAGCGTGATGCTGCGCTGCTGCGTGAGGTCGTGATCGATCCAGGTCGGATCGAGGCCGAGCGTCGTATCGCTCGCGCCGATCACGCTCACGGCGGTGCGCACAGCATCCATCGGATGCGCCGTCAGCGGCAGCTCGTCGATCACGCGTTTGACCTGGGGATCGATGACGCGCTGCGAGCGCTCGAGCGACTCGAAGTCGGCGAGCTGCTTCTCGTCCGGCAGTTCGCCGTACCACAGTAGGTATGCGACCTCCTCGAACGTGCAGCTCGCGGCGAGCTCTTGCACCGGATACCCGCGATAGAGCAGCGAATTGGTGTCTGGATTGACCTTGGAGACGGCAGTGTAGTCGACGACGACTCCCGCGAGCCCCTTTCGGATGTCTGGGTCGGTCATGTGTTGCTCCTGTTGTTGTGGCGAATGTCGTTGTCGGGGCTTGCTACAGGGTGAAGTTGAAGACCGACGAGTCGAACGCGTTGTACGCCTCGTAGTCGAGCAACTCGTAGAGCCGTGCGCGTGTCTGCATACCGGCGACCTCCGAGTTCAACGACCCTTCGCGGATGATCGTATCGAGTCCGCGCTCGGCCGCGCCCATCGCGATCCGCAGGAGGCTCACCGGGTAGATCACGATGTTGATGCCGACCGCGGCCAGCTGCTCGTTGGTGAACAGTTCGCTCCTCCCGAATTCCGTCATGTTGGCGAGGATCGGAACATCCACCGCCGTGCGAATCGCCTCGAACTCCGACAGGTCGGCCATCGCCTCCGGGAAGATCGCGTCGGCGCCGGCGTCCACGAGCGCTTTGGCGCGGTCGATCGCGGCGCCCATGCCATCGACGGCACGGATGTCGGTGCGCGCCATGATCAGCAGGTTCGGGTCGCGGCGTGCATCCACCGCAGCCCGGATGCGCTTCGTCGCCGTCTCGCTGTCGACGACGGCTTTGCCATCGAGGTGACCGCAGCGCTTGGGGTTGACCTGATCTTCGATGTGCAGCCCTGCCACACCGGCATCCTCGAGCGCCTGCACGGTACGGGCGACGTTCATCGGCTCGCCGAACCCGGTGTCGGCGTCGATCAGCGTCGGAAGCTCGGTCATGCGACTGATCTGCTGGCCGCGAGCGGCGACCTCCGTCAGAGTCGTCAAGCCGATGTCGGGCAGCCCGAGGTCGGCGGCGATCACCGCTCCGGAGATGTAGACCCCCTCGAAGGCGCGATCTTGGATGAGCTTCGCGCTCAGCGGGTTGAACGCCCCCGGGAAGCGCAGCAACTCGCCGGTGGCAAGGGCTGCGCGAAGGTTCGCGCGCTTCTCGGCGGGGGTGGTTGAGGTGTAGAGCATCAGAAGAGTCCCTTCGGGCCAGCGCCGAGCACGCCGGCTTTCGCGACGATGTTGAGGCCGTCGAGTTCGTCGGCGGCGAGTTCGGGGAGTCGCTGCACGAGCGCGAGGAAGCGCTCGATCTCGGCCTCCTCGAGAACGGGGGCGGCTAGCATCCGGAATTTGCGGATGTAGTCCACCCGGGCGAACGGACGCGCCCCGAGCGGATGGGCATCCGCGACGGCGATCTCCTCGACGATCCTCGTTCCATCGTTCAGCTCGATCTCGATGCGACCACCGAAGGCCTTCTCGGCCGGGTCATTGGAGTGATAGCGGCGCGTCCACTCCGCGTCTTCCTCCGTCGTCACCGTGTTCCACAGCGCAACGGTGTCGGGCCGGCCGGCGCGCTCGGGCGAGTACGACGTCTGGTGATCCCAGGCGCCATCCTGCAGGGCGACGGTGAAGATGTACGGCACCGAGTGATCGAGCGTTTCGCGGCTCGCCGTCGGGTCGTACTTCTGTGGATCGTTGGCCCCCGACCCGATCACGAAGTGGGTGTGGTGCGAGGTGTGGATGACGATGGACTTCACGCTCTCAGCCCCAACCTCAGGATGCTCGTTGTGCAGTTTTCTCGCCATGTCGATCCAGGCCTGCGCCTGATATTCGGCCGAATGCTCCTTCGTATAGGTGTCGAGGATGGCACGCTTCGCCTCGCCCTTCTCGGGCAACGGAACGTCGTATGCGGCGTCTGGTCCGTCGAGAAGCCACGCGATCACGCCATCCTCACCCTCGTAGATCGGCGTCGGGCTGGTCTGTCCGCGCATCGCGCGATCGACCGATTCGACAGCCATCTTCCCGGCGAAAGCTGGCGCATATGCCTTCCAGGTCGAGATCTCGCCCTTGCGTGACTGCCGGGTCGCCGTCGT
>JAYVNU010000320.1:0-2968 GCA_043758345.1 Lacisediminihabitans sp. | reverse complement strand
CCCGACGTGTGACGTCCTGCGTTCCGCCGGCTCGACCCGGGGCCGCCCGCCCGGTGCGGCCGGGGCGGTCCGGTCCGGCTCGGTCCAGTCCGGCTCGGTCCGGTCCGGTCCATAACTCATGCTGTTTGCTCCCGAACCGGCGAAATCGGGCAGTTTGGGGCCCCGATTCGCCGAACTGCATGAGTTGTGGTCGGAGGTCAGGGCTGGGAGGGCTCGGGGGCGGGGACTGCGAGGATGGGCGGGTGACATTCGTCGAGATCGTTCAGCTCGTGCTGCGCCTCCTCATCGCCGTCGTCTTCATCGGGATGGGAATCAATCACTTTCGGCCCGGGCCAGCTCGCGCGATGGCCGCGATGATCCCGCCGTCGCTGAAGCGCGAGGGGCTGCTGAGCGGCAAGAACCTGGTGCGCTTCACTGGGGTCTGCGAGATTCTCGGCGGGATCGGCATCCTCGTGCCGACGACGAAGTTCGCCGCCGGGCTCGCCCTCATCGTGTTTCTCATCGCTGTTTTTCCGGCCAATAGCTACGCGGCCGCGCATCCGGAGCGCTTCGGACGCGCCGCGTTCCCGTTCTGGCCGCGATACGTCGCGCAGCTGGTTCTCATCGCACTGATACTGCTGTCGGTCATCACGGTCCAGTAGTCACGGCCGCCGCACAGCGAGTGCACCCTGTCGCCGTGGCCGCCTCCGATCGCGAGTCGTCGAATATGGTCGCATCGGGGCCTTTGGAAGCGACCAAATTCGACGACTCGTGAGCCACACGAGCCGCGGACGGCGTGGGATGCGGCGAAGTAGGTGCCAGCCGAAGACCGGCTCAGCGGATGACAGGTTCAGCCGAAGACGCCCTCAGACGATACGCGTCAGTTGGCTCGCTATCGATTCGAGGGTGAGGCTCGTCGCCGAGAGCACCGCGAGGGCCATGAAGAAGATCGCGATCGCAACGAGAACCGACCGGCGCCGACCGATCAGGAACGCCAGTCCGTAGGTGATGAAGGGCAGCGCGAGGAGTGGCCCGATGGCGATCCACGGAAACGCGATCTGCGGATGCCCGACCTTCGTCAGCCGCGGATTCTGCGCCGCCAGGTACGCAGCGAGCTGCAGCGTCTGCGACAGGGACTCGTAGAAATAGAAGGCGAACAGCAGCCCGAAGACGACGGCGATGATGCCGCTGACGACGATGCCGAGCTTTCGACGAGGGATCGGAGGGCCAGAGGCGGGAGGACCGGAAGCGGGAGCGCCGGCCGTGGGAAGGACTGTCATGTCGCGCTCCTAATACCCGAGGATGAACGGCCAGGGGGCGAGCGTCACCACACCGAGCAGCAGCCACAGGATGCGCGCTCGTGCGCGAGTGTTCGGCACGAGCAGCAGCACTCCGAAGAACCAGATCACCGGCGAGAGGAACGCGAGGAACTGGGCGAACCGGTCGAGGATGAGGGCGAGCGGGCCGGCATCCGCGACGCTGATGCGCTGGATGGCGATGATCCAGCCGACCGCGTAGAGCAGGAACACCCCGGCGAAGATGCCGTAGATGACGAGCAGCATCGAGTTGCCGGCGGGGTCGACGGACTGCGGCTCGTCGAGCTCCTCCGCATCCGGCTCGAGCTCCTCGACCGGCGCTTCGATGTGCGTCGTGTCGCGCTCGGTGCCCCAGCTGAGGGCTTCGTCGTCGTCCGGTTCCTCGACCGCAGGAATGTCTCTCGCCATGGCCTAGCGAACGAGCCTCAGCTGGATCACTTCGGCGACGAACAGGAAGAGCGGATGATCTGTCGCCAGACCGGTGATTTCGACCGCGAGTTCTTCGACCGGACGCCCGCTGGTGAGGAGTGCCTGCAGCTCCTGGCTCTCCGTGTCTTCCGGCACATCGAATCTGAGTGCGGCGCCCACGGCGTTGAGCAGATCCCAGGCCGGCATCCCGCGCTCGGCGAGCTGCGCGGCAGGCCCGATGAATCGCTCGTTACGGCTGAGCTTTCGCATCGGGTTGCGGCCGACGCGCTCACAGGTGTCGGGAAGATGCGGGTTCGAGATTCGAGTGAGCGTCTTCTCGATGTAGGCCTGCTGTTGCTCGGGATCGAACCCGTGCTTCGCGACCAACAGTGCCTTCGTCTCCGCGAGCACGGCGCGAACCTCGGCCTGCAGCTCCGGTGTCGCGAGTGCTTCGCGGATCGACACCCAGCCGCGGTCGATGCCGTGGTACGCGGCCGCGGCGTGCGCGGTGTTGACGGTGAAGAGCTTGCGTTCGATGAAGGGCACGAGGTCGTCGACCCAGGTGACGCCGAAGATGTCGGGGGTGCTACCGCCGTGTGCGAGGAAAGGGGTGCGGTCGACGACCCACTCGAAGAACGACTCGATGGTGACATCCAGCCCGCCGTCCTGTTCTGGAACGATGCGGTCGATGGCGCAGTTGGCAAAGATCGCATTGTGGGCTGGTGCGTGCCTGCGCACCTCGGCGGCGAGGATGTCGGTTCCCCCGATCGCGTTCTCGCAGGCGATAATTGCGAGCCGGTCGAGACCCGCGGGTCGGGCGTCGAGACCCTTGGCGATGACCGGTGCGATGAACCGCAGGATGCGCGCGCCGACCGCGGTCGTCACGATGTCGGCGGCGGCGACGGCAGCCACCACCTCATGCTCGTGTGTACGAGAGTTGATCGCGCGGTAGTTGTCGACGACGCTCGAGCGGGACTCCTCGCCGACCTCGTGGACGTGATAGCTCGGCGTTGCCTGTAACTCGGCGATGATGGCGTCGTCGACGTCGGCGAAGATCACTTCGTAGCCGCTCTCGTGCAGAAACTGTGCGACGAATCCGCGTCCGATGTTGCCCGCGCCGAAGTGGACCGCGGTCTTGTTAGCCATGGCCGCTAGCCTACTTCGCGCGCCTCCCCCGAAGTCGTTGCGGCGAGGTGTTGCCTGCGAGAAGCGTGTGCCGTTACATCGGCGTCACAAAGGTGGGGTTGACTTGGGGACACAATGGA
>JAYVNU010000319.1:0-9280 GCA_043758345.1 Lacisediminihabitans sp. | reverse complement strand
TGAACAGGGCAGCCGCGAGGTTCGCAAGCATGAGGCGCTCGTGCGCCGGTCCACCGCCGAGGCGGGGTCCCTTAGTTGGTGCAGCCATTAGTCATTTCTCCAGGTGTGAAAAGTTGGTACCGAGGGCCTAGTTGGCTTCTTCGACGTCGTCGTACCCGCTGTAGAAGTGCGCGCCGTCGAAGCCGGGCACGGTGTCTTTGAGGTTCAGGCCGAGTTCTACGAGTTTGTCCTTGACCTCATCAACCGACTTCTGTCCGAAGTTACGGATATTCATGAGCTGCGTCTCCGAGAGGGCAACCAGCTCGCTGACCGTGTTGATTCCTTCGCGCTTGAGGCAGTTGTAGCTGCGCACGGACAGGTCGAGGTCCTCGATCGGCATGCTCAGTTCGCTCGAGAGCACGGCATCGACTGGCGCCGGGCCGATTTCGATACCCTCCGCAGCCGAGTTGAGTTCGCGGGCGAGGCCGAACAGCTCGGTCAGTGTGCGACCGGCCGAAGCGATCGCGTCGCGAGGCGTGATGGCGTTCTTGGTCTCGACGTCGACCACGAGGCGGTCGAAGTCGGTACGCTCACCGGCACGAGTCGCCTCGACTCGGTAGGTGACCTTGAGCACGGGCGAGTAGATCGAGTCGATCGGAATCTGGCCGGCTTCGCTGAACTCGCTGCGGTTCTGTGTCGCGGAGACATATCCACGGCCACGCTCGATGGTCAGCTCAAGTTCGAACTTCGCCTTGTCATTGAGCGTCGCGATGACGAGCTCAGGGTTGTGGATCTCCACACCGGCTGGCGCCGAGATATCCGCGGCCGTAACCTGGCCAACGCCCTGCTTGCGCAGATAAGCGGTGATGGGCTCGTCGTGCTCGCTCGAGACCACGAGGCCCTTGATGTTCAGGATGATCTCGGTGACGTCTTCCTTTACGCCCGCGATCGTCGAAAACTCGTGAAGAACGCCGTCGATGCGGATGCTCGTGACGGCAGCTCCCGGAATCGAGGAGAGCAGCGTGCGGCGAAGCGAGTTGCCAAGGGTGTACCCGAAACCGGGTTCGAGCGGCTCGATGATGAACCGTGAACGGAACTCGGAGATGTTCTCTTCGGTAAGAGTTGGACGCTGTGCAATAAGCACTGGTGATTCCTTTCGGCGAAGTGTCCACTATTTGACACTTGTGCGTGCGGCGGGGTGGCTGGCCCGTCGGTCTATTGAGTTGTGTTCGAAAATCGTGTGCTGGTGGACCCTATTGCCGAGCTGGCCGTCCGCGGCCATCCCGAGACCCCGGCGATCGAGCCTGTCGACATCCCTCGTGGGACGGTATCGACGAACTCGATCACCGATGAAACAGTTGTTAGACGCGCCGACGCTTCGGCGGGCGGCATCCGTTGTGCGCCTGTGGGGTGACGTCGTTGATCGAACCGACCTCGAGACCGGCGGCCTGAAGGGAACGGATAGCTGTCTCGCGGCCGGAGCCAGGTCCCTTGACGAAGACATCAACCTTCTTGACGCCATGCTCTTGCGCCTGGCGTGCGGCGGACTCGGCGGAAAGCTGAGCGGCGAACGGCGTCGACTTACGTGAGCCTTTGAAGCCAACCGTGCCGGACGAAGCCCAACTCAGCACGGCCCCGGTCGGGTCGGTGATGGTGACGATGGTGTTGTTGAAGGTCGACTTGATGTGGGCCTGGCCCACAGCGATGTTCTTCTTCTCTTTGCGACGCGGCTTACGAGCGGCCGATTTTGGTGCTGCCATTGTGTTCTCCTAAAACCTATATGGCGATGCGAGGGGACTCGCTATCGGGCCTTCTTCTTGCCGGCGACGGTGCGCTTCGGCCCCTTGCGGGTGCGAGCGTTGGTCTTGGTGCGCTGTCCGTGGACCGGCAGTCCCTTGCGGTGACGGATGCCCTGGTAGCTTCCGATCTCGACCTTGCGACGGATGTCGGCCGCGACCTCGCGACGGAGGTCACCCTCCACCTTGAAGTTTCCTTCGACGTAGTCGCGGAGCGCGATGAGCTGGTCATCGGTGAGATCCTTGACACGGATCTCCCCGCTGATCTGGGTGTCGGCGAGGGTCTTGAGCGCCCTCGTGCGGCCGACGCCGTAGATGTACGTCAATGCGACTTCGACGCGCTTGTCGCGCGGGATGTCGACTCCTGCTAGACGGGCCATGATGGCTTCTCCTGTGTAGTGAGTGGAGGTGTTGGACAGACGCGGTGCCGGGGCCTCCACCCCGGGTGTCCCCCACTGCGCTCACCTACACGCCTCGGGTTCTCGAATCTGCTCTGTATTCAGTTTTCAGTTCGTATTCAGTTTTCAGTTCGCGTATCGACCGGCGCGACAACCGGTGATCGACCCCGTCGAGATCAGCCCTGTCGCTGCTTGTGACGAGGGTTCGACTTGCAGATCACCATGACGTTTCCGTGACGACGGATGACGCGGCAGTGCTCGCAGATCGGCTTGACGCTGGGATTGACCTTCATGTGATTCTCTCTTCGCTGTCTTCGTACTCATCGATTTCGACCCACTCAGTGATTGAGCCTGTCGAAATCGCTAAGCCGTTACTTTCCAGCAACCTCTACTTGTAGCGATAGACGATCCGGCCACGGGTCAGGTCGTAGGGGCTCAGCTCCACGATCACGCGGTCCTCCGGGAGGATACGGATGTAGTGCTGGCGCATCTTGCCCGAGATGTGGGCAAGAACGCGGTGGCCGTTCGTCAACTCAACGCGGAACATTGCGTTGGGCAGAGCTTCGACCACTGCGCCTTCGATCTCGATGACACCGTCTTTTTTGGCCATTGCCTCTTCGTCGCTAAAATGTTGATTGCTGGTCGTGCGGGTGGATTGTAGTGCCGGTCCCGATGGCGACATGCGACTCCCGAACGGGAGCGATCACGCCAAAACAGGCAGAAGACACCAAAGGTCGAGCTTAGGTGATAAACAGCACCAGTGCCAACCATGGGTCTATGATCCGCGACGCCGAGAGCGAACGACTCCTACTGCGAGATCGGAATGGGAACCACCCCGAGCGGAGCGAGCGCGGCGGCGCCGCCATCCATTGCTGTCAGCACCCAGATACCACCGGCGTGAACGGCGACGGAGTGTTCCCAGTGGGCACCCATCGAGCCATCGGTCGTGACGACGGTCCAGCCGTCTTCGCGCACGAACGTGTCGATATCGCCGAGAGTGACCATCGGCTCGATGGCGACGACGAGGCCGGGCTTCACCTGCGGGCCTTTGTCGCGAACGCGATAGTTGAACACCGATGGTTCTTCATGCATCGAGCGGCCGATGCCGTGCCCGACATAGTCTTCCAGGATTCCGTAGGTGCCGCGCGTCCCGAGGTAGTCCTCGATCGCCGCGCCGATCTCTCCGAGGTGGGAAGCGGATGCGAGCGCGGCTATCCCGTGCCAGAGCGACTGCTCGGTGTCGTCCGAGAGTCGCTGCCGTGCGCTCACCAGGGCACCGCGAGCAGCATCCGGGACGACCACGCTGAAAGCCGCGTCACCGTTCCAGCCGCCGATCTCGGCACCGCTGTCGATCGACACGATGTCGCCAGCCTCGATGACACGGCCGCCGGGAACACCGTGGACGACCTCGTCATTGATCGAGGTGCAGATCGTGTGGTGGTAGCCGGGTTCTTTCATGAAGTTCGGCACTCCGCCGAGGGCACGGATGGTCCGCTCCGCGAGCACATCGAGTTCGAGCGTCGTCACTCCGGCGCGGATGCCGCCACGAACCGCCTGGAGTGAGGCCGCTGTCACCAGACCGGGCTCGATCATCCGCGCGAGCTCGGAGGGTGACTTGTAGATGTTCTTGCGGAAAGCCACGCTGCTCTTCGCTAAACACCGCGCGCGTCGAGCGCGGCGGCGATGCGTGCGCTGACATCGTCGATCTCGCCGAGGCCATCGACCTCGATGAGCAGCCCCTTGTTGCGATACACCGGAATGAGTGGTGCGGTTTCGCGGGCGAAGACGGCCTGGCGGTGACGGATCGCGACCTCGGTATCATCCGCACGACCCTGCTCCACCGCCCGCTTACTGAGCCTCTCGACGACCTCGTCGGTGTCGGCGTCCAGCAGGATGACGGCATCCAGCGACTGATCTTGCGACGCGAGCAGCTTGTCGAGGTAACTGATCTGCTCGAGTGTTCTCGGGTACCCGTCGAGGATGAAACCGTTCGCCGCGTCGTCCTGCTCGAGCCGGTCGGAGACGAGCGCGTTCGTCAGGGAGTCGGGAACGTAGTCGCCAGCATCGACGATCGCCTTGACCTCTAGCCCGAGAGCTGTCTTCTCCTTGATGTTCTGACGAAAGATGTCGCCGGTCGCGATGGGCGGGATGGAGTAGCGCGACGAGAGTCGAGCGGACTGCGTTCCCTTACCAGCGCCCGGGGGGCCGACGATAAGGAGGCGGGTCACCGAAGCAGGCCTTCGTAGTGTCTCTGCTGCAGCTGGGAGTCGATCTGCTTGACGGTCTCGAGTCCGACACCCACGATGATCAGGATGCTGGCGCCACCGAACGGGAAGTTCTGGTTCGCGCCGAACAGCCCGAGCGCGATCAGCGGTACGAGCGCGATGAGACCGAGGTAGAGCGATCCCGGAAGAGTGACCCGCGTGAGCACGTAGTCGAGGTACTCGGCAGTCGGCCGACCCGCTCGGATACCGGGGATGAACCCGCCGTACTTCTTCATGTTGTCGGCGACCTCTTCGGGGTTGAAGGTGATCGCGACGTAGAAGTAGGTGAATCCGACGATGAGCAGGAAGTACAGCAGCATGTAGAGAGGGTTGTCACCCGAGCGCAGGTTGTTGGTGATCCAGGTCACCCAGGCGGCCGGTGACTTGCCGGGCCCCGGCTGGTTGAACTGGGCGATGAGAGCCGGCAGGTAAAGCAGCGACGAGGCGAAGATGACCGGCACGACGCCGGCCATGTTGACTTTGATCGGGATGTAGGTGTTATTGCCCCCGTAGGTTCGACGGCCGACCATCCGCTTCGCATACTGCACGGGTATCCGCCGCTGCGATTGTTCGACGAAGACCACGAGCGCCATGATCACGATGCCCATCAGGATCACCAGAAAGAAGGTCTCGAAACCCTTGGCCTGCTTGATGGCCCAGAGCGAACCCGGGAAGCGGGCGGCGATCGAGGTGAAGATGAGGATCGACATTCCATTGCCGATGCCGCGCTCGGTGATGAGCTCACCCATCCACATGATGAGGCCGGTGCCCGCTGTCATGGTGATGACCATGAGCAGGATCGCGTACCAGGCCGAGTTGGTGATGAGAGCCGAACACGACGGCGTATTCGTGGATGACGGGAACAGTGCGCCGCTTCGGGCGACGGTGATCAGGGTAGTCGACTGCAGCACGCCGAGACCGATGGTCAGATAGCGCGTGTATTGCGTGAGTCGGGCCTGGCCGGACTGGCCCTCTTTGTAGAGGGTGTCGAAGTGGGGGATGACAACGCGCAGCAGCTGCACGATGATCGAGGCCGTGATGTACGGCATGATGCCGAGCGCGAAGATCGACAGCTGGAGCAGAGCGCCGCCGCTGAAGAGGTTGACGAGCTCGTAGAGCCCGGAGGTGTTCGAGTTCGCCTGGAGGCAGGTCTGCACGTTGGCGAAGTTCACGAAGGGCGACGGGATGAACGACCCGAGTCGGAAGATCGCGATCAGCGCGAGGGTGAAGAGGAGCTTCTTCCGAAGATCCGGGGTGCGGAATATCCGCCCGACCGCTCTGAACACGAGACCTCCTGGCTCAACACTGTTCGACGACACAGGTGACGCGTCGCGATGTGCGACGTCACTCGGCCGGACTACCCATCGAAGTGGACCGGGCGGCGATTCAACGCCGCCCGGACTCGCTTCAGTGGATGGAACCGCCCGCTGCGACGATCTTCTGCTCAGCGGAGCCGGAGACCTTGTCAACTTCAACGTTCAGCTTAACCGCAATGTCGCCGTCGCCGAGAACCTTGACCTTCTCGTTCTTCCGAACGGCGCCCTTGGCTACCAGATCGCTCACGGTGACGTCGCCGCCTGTCGGATACAGCTCGGCGAGCTTCTCGAGGTTGACGACCTGATACTCGACGCGGAACGGGTTCGTGAACCCGCGCAGCTTCGGTGTGCGCATGATGCTCGAGAGGTTTCCGCCTTCGAGACCGAGGCGCACCTGGTAGCGAGCCTTCGTTCCCTTGGTGCCTCGCCCTGCCGTCTTACCCTTCGAGCCCTCACCACGGCCGACGCGGGTGCGTGCGGTCTTGGATCCGGCTGCCGGGCGGAGGTGATGCATCTTCAGCACCTGCGGACGAGCTTCGACGACGGGCTTCGCAGCCTTCTTCGCCGGAGCGGACTTCGGAGCCTTCGTGCTCACGATGGTCGCCGCGGAAGCCGAAGCATCCGATGTCGAGGCGGGTGCCGTCGACTCCCGAGCCGTGCTAGCCGTCGTCTTCGGCGCTGCAGCCTTCGCGGTCGGCGCCTTCTTCTCGGCGGTCACCTTGGGAGCCGCGGCCTTGGCTGGAGCCTTCTTCTCGGCGGCCACCTTGGCAGCCGCGGCCGTGGCCGGAGCCTTCTTCTCGGCGGTCACCTTAGGAGCCGCGGCCGGAGCCTTCTTCTCTGCCGCAGCCTTCGGCGCGGCGGCCTTCGCCGCCGGCTTCGTGTCTTTAGCTGGTGTTGTATCAGCCATTAGTCAATCTCCTCGACCTTCACCAGGTGAGCGACGGTGCGAACGTATCCGCGGTTCTGCGAGTTGTCCTCGCGCACCACGACGTCGCCGATCCGCTTGAGGCCGAGGCTTCGAAGCGTGTCACGCTGGTTCTGCTTTTCACTGATTTTGGACTTGATCTGAGTCACCTTCAAGCGTGCGGCCATCAGACACCTGCCTTTGCGTCGGCCTGGGCGCGCAGCAGACGCGGCGGGGCGACATCCTCGATCGGAAGGCCACGTCGTGCTGCAACAGCACTCGGCTCCTCCAGCTGCTTGAGGGCAGCGACGGTCGCGTGAACGATGTTGATCGTGTTCGACGAGCCGAGCGACTTGCTCAGCACGTCGTGGATGCCGGCACACTCGAGCACGGCGCGAACCGGTCCACCGGCGATGACGCCGGTACCACCGGATGCCGGACGAAGCAGCACGACACCGGCGGCCGCCTCACCCTGCACGGGGTGCGGGATGGTGCTGCCGACACGGGGAACGCGGAAGAAGTTCTTCTTCGCCTCTTCGACGCCCTTCGAGATCGCGGTCGGGACCTCGCGGGCCTTGCCGTATCCGACACCCACGAGTCCGTTGCCGTCTCCGACGACGACGAGCGCGGTGAAGCTGAAGCGACGTCCGCCCTTGACCACCTTCGACACGCGGTTGATGGTGACGACGCGCTCGAGGAATTGGCTCTTCTCCGAGTCACGGCTCCCGCGCTGCTGGTTCGGGTTGCGCTCGCGTCCGCCGCGGCGAGCCTCGCGAGGCTCGTTCGCTGCCGGCTCGGTCGCTGCCGCGGTCTCGACGACCGCGACGATCGGCTCGACATCGGCGGCCGCGGGGGTCTCCGGATTGGTGTTCGTTACGTCACTCACAGGTCGAGTCCGCCCTCTCGTGCTCCATCGGCGATAGCAGCGACGCGTCCCGCGTATTTGCTTCCACCACGGTCGAATACAACGGCGTCGATGCCCGCCTTCTTTGCACGCTCGGCGATGATCTCGCCGACCTTGTGTGCCTTGGCCGTCTTGTCACCGTCGAAGGTGCGCATGTCGGCCTCGAGGGTCGAAGCGGAAGCGAGGGTGAAGCCCTTGCTGTCGTCGACGACCTGGACGAATATGTGGCGAGCCGAACGTGTCACGACGAGACGCGGACGCGCCTCGGTGCCGACGACCTTCTTGCGAAGGCGTGCGTGGCGACGGCTCTTGGCCGCCGACTTGCTCTTGCCTCTAGTTCCGAGAGCCATGATTATTTACCACTCTTTCCGGCCTTGCGGCGGACTACCTCGCCCGCGTAGCGAACGCCCTTGCCCTTGTAGGGTTCCGGCTTCCGCAGCTTGCGAATGTTTGCGGCGACTTCGCCGACGGCCTGCTTGTCGATGCCGTGCACCGTCAGCTTGTTGTTGCCCTCGACGGCGAACGAGATGCCGGCGGGCGGGACGACGGTGATCGAGTGCGAGTAGCCGAGTGCGAACTCGAGCGAGCTGCCCTTCGCCTGCACGCGGTAACCGGTACCGACGATCTCGAGGCCCTTCGAGTACCCGGCCGTTACACCGATGATCTGGTTGGCGATGAGGGTGCGGGTCAGTCCGTGCAGCGAACGCGACTCGCGCTCGTCGTCTGGGCGGGTGACCAGCAGCTGGCCATCCTCGAGGGTGACCTCGATGGGGCTTGCGACGGTGAGCGCGAGCTCACCCTTCGGACCCGTGACGGTGATGGCCGAGCCATCCACCTTGACGTCGACGCCTGCCGGCACGACGATCGGCATTCTTCCGATACGTGACATGGCGGGCTACCACACGTAGGCGAGGACTTCCCCACCCACGCCCTTCTTCGAAGCCTGGCGGTCTGTGAGCAGGCCGGACGAGGTTGAGAGGATGGCGACACCGAGGCCACCGAGAACGCGAGGGATCTCGGTCGACCTCGCGTAGACACGGAGGCCGGGCTTCGACACGCGCTTGATGCCAGCGATGGAGCGCTCGCGGTTCGGGCCGTATTTGAGGTCGATGGTGAGCGTCTTGCCGACGCGGGCATCTTCGATCTTCCATCCGCCGATGTAGCCCTCGGACTGGAGGATCTCGGCGATGTGGGACTTGAGCTTGCTGCTCGGCATCGACACGGTTTCGTGGTAGGCCGAGTTAGCGTTGCGCAGTCTGGTCAGCAGGTCTGCGACCGGATCTGTCATTGTCATGATGGTGGTGCCTTCCTCACCCGGTTTCGACATCCTGTTCAGGGGTGCCGACCTGTGTGATCGGTGGTGCGGTGGTTTTCGTCGGGCCCGGTGATCGAGCCTGTCGAGATCTAAACGGGGGTGTTCTCGGCGTTACGGAACGGGAAGCCGAGCGCCTTGAGCAGTGCGCGACCCTCGTTATCGTTCTTCGCCGTTGTCACGATGGTGATGTCGAATCCACGGACACGGTCGATCCGGTCCTGGTCGATCTCGTGGAACATCGACTGCTCCGTGAGGCCGAATGTGTAGTTGCCGTTTCCGTCGAACTGTTTGTCCGACAGCCCACGGAAGTCACGGATGCGGGGAAGCGCGAGCGACAGCAGGCGGTCGAGAAACTCCCAGGCGCGGTCACCACGAAGGGTGACATGGGCCCCGATCGGCTGACC
>JAYVNU010000318.1:0-2982 GCA_043758345.1 Lacisediminihabitans sp. | reverse complement strand
CGTCTTCAATGCGCACTACACCGACCTGCTCGCCGTTGGGGCCAACAAGTCGGACCTCCGGCACGCGGATTCGGTCATTGGTACGGGGATCGCTGATGTGTGACTCCTTAGTCGGTTCTGGTGACCAGGGCTGTCTCGACGGACGTCGAACCCGGACGAAGGAGAAGATCCACACGCAGAGACAGCCGACCAGAAGTCGGTGCACTTCGGCGCGGAGCCCTCACGCCTGACGTTCAGACGACTGCCCTTGCGGGCGGGGCTCTAACAACCCGGTAACCTTAGTGTCTCGAATGAAAGACATGCAGCGGTCAAGCGCGGGTGGGAGAATCTCCACTTTCGTTTCGAGACCAGCGAGGCCTCGAAGCCAGCGCTAAGCATAACAGAGGAAATACCCGTGAGCGATAGTG
The DNA here is from genome assembly GCA_043758345.1 of Lacisediminihabitans sp. Lineage (GTDB taxonomy): Bacteria > Actinomycetota > Actinomycetes > Actinomycetales > Microbacteriaceae > Lacisediminihabitans. Next base: position 2,575 of record JAYVNU010000318.1, on the reverse strand, counting down.
CCGACGTCCATGAATTCGACGAGTCCGACGCCGCGCGCGACATCGCCGACGTACCGGCCATCGAAGTGATCAACACCGTTGCGGTGCACCTGCTCAGTGCTGCGGCGGTGAAGTGCGGACTTGCGGACGACCCGGCCGCCCAGCTCGACCTCGACGAGGCTCGCAAACTCATCAACGCCCTCGCGGGGCTGATAACGGCATCCGCTCCCGATCTCGGGGATCAGCATGCCAGGGCTCTCCGGGACGGCCTCCGCTCCGTGCAACTCGCCTTCCGCGAGGCATCCGCCATGCCAGATGCGCCGGGCTTCGGTCCCGGTGAGAAATACACCGGCGCCGTCAACTAGGCGCTGTCAGCCGACTCTTCGTCGGCAGCCTGGTCGCCTCAGTCGTCGAAGAGGTTCGGGGGCTTCGGGCGATTGCGCCCATTGCGGATCACGACGACGACGCTGACAGCAATCCAGACGATCGCGACGAAGAAGAACCAGGTCTGGTCCGATGCGCCGATCAGCATCCCGAGGATGATGACGACGAATCCGACATTGAGCCAGAAGTAGACGGAGCGATTGCGCAGCGAGAACGGCAGCCGTGTCGTCGGCGGACGCTGCGGGGCATGCTGTGACGGAGGATCGTCGTCGTTGCGGAAGAGGGACATCGCGATCAGCCTACGACGCGCGGCTGTGTGCCGACGGGCACGACGTGCTGCCGTCAGCAGCATCCACTCTCTCCTCCGAAAACGCAGGAGATTTCAGCTATTTCGAGCAACATCGGTACGTTTTGCTCGATTCGACGAGAATCTCCTGCGTTTTCAGGGGGGCGCGGCGGGTCAGAACCAGCGCTCGAGCACCCGCGCGACCCCGTCATCGTCGTGGTGTGCGGCGACCTCCGTCGTCACGGCCTTCACTGCGGCATCCGCGTTTCCCATAGCGACGGAGTGTCCGGCCCAGGACAGCATCTCGATGTCGTTCGGCATGTCTCCGAAGGCGATCGCATCGGCGCGGTCGATGCCCCAGTCGCCCGCGAGTTCCGCGATGACCGCCCCCTTGGTGATGCCGACGTTCGAGATCTCGATCAGGCCGTCGTTGGTCGAGCTAGTGAGGGTGAAGACGTCGGAGTAGTCGGCGGCGAAGCGCTCCACGATCGCGTCGCCGTGCGATTCCTCTGGCCGGATGAGCACCTTGACGACATAGGCCGCGCACAGCTCCGCGAGCGGTGCATGGCGTGGTTCGGCGGTTCGAAAGGGAAATCCGGGCTCGACCGCGAGCCCGAATTCGGGCAGTCCCTCAACGGCGACGCTGAACCGGCTGCCGGAGTCGCGGAGTCCGTTGATCGCAGCCAGCAGCATCCGGCCATCGACCGGGGTCGAGGCAAGCACGACGTCGGAATCGAGATCGACAACGATTCCGCCGTTGCAGCAGAGCGCGATCGAGGCGGGGATGGATGCCCGGAGGTGTTCGAGCCAGCGCGGCGGGCGCCCGGTCGCGATGACCACCCTCGCGCCGGCGGCGTCCGCGCGTCGGAGAGCCGACGAGTTGCGGTCGCTCACCTCGCCCCCCTGCCCGAGCAGCGTGCCGTCGAGGTCGAGCAGGATGAGCTTAGGCTGCCGGGAAACGGGGGTATCCGTCGCTGAGCGGGCGTTCATGATGCGACCACCAGCGTCACGCCGAGAGAGTCGACCCGGGTGGCGATGACCTCATCCGCCGCCCAGACCGCCTGGAGCCGCGCGAGCACGGCGTTCACGGCCTGCCGGTCGAGACCCGCCATGATGGCCAGCTCGACGGCGATCTCCGGACCGGCGAGTCGGGCATCCGGATCCCCGGAACCGAGCCGGACGGCAACCACGCTCTCCTCCGAACCAGCCGACGTTTCGAAGGCAGCGATCACCTCGTCGTCGAGATAGCTCGGGATCCACCGCTCGGAACGGCCGATGGACCACAGCGCCGGACGACGGATGACGAACTCGCCGGGCGACGCCGGATCCAGAACGACGAGATCGGTGTGCTCGCTCGCGGCGGCGAGGGTGACCCGGACGGCATCCGCCGGCACCGGCCGCGCTGTCGGATTCCAGCGCTGCATCGTCTCGACCGAGCTGAACGCCGGAAGCACATTGCGCCCGTCTGGCCCGGCGACGGTGACGATCGCGAGCTCTGCGCTCGTGTCGAATGTTCGGCCGCGCTCGTCTGTTCCGGCCTCGTCGAGCCGCGCGACCAGCGGGATCAGAAGCCTCGACGTGCGGATCGCGTCCACGACATCCGCCTCACCAACCTCGCCGCGGCGGAAACCCTCGACAGCCTCGAGGAGGTGCGGAGGGGCCTTCCCGTCGTCGCCGGAGAAAGAGTTCTGGTCGAAGTGGCGGCCGGCCCACGGCTGCTCGGCCGAATCCGTGGTGTCGTTGTTCATCCGATGCTCACCCGGCGACCGCGAGCGCTTCGGTGAGCGTGAACGCCCTCGCGTACAACGCCTTTCCGACGATCGCGCCCTCGACCCCGGACGGCACGAGACGACGCAGCTCGATCAGGTCGGCGAGGCTCGAGATGCCACCGGAGGCGACGACCGGTTTGTCCGTGCGCTCGGCGAC
>JAYVNU010000317.1:0-2989 GCA_043758345.1 Lacisediminihabitans sp. | reverse complement strand
GTTGCTCAACTCCCTGGTCGGGATGCGGGCAAAGGGCAGCGGCGAGCCGCACGGCATCATCCACGCGGAGCTGCGGCGGATGGCGGGGGGGCCGGCCGTGCCGCAGGCGAGCGTCTCCCAGCTGCAGGCGCGCATCGACCTGCTGCGACGGGGCCTGCGCAGTTAAGAATGGGCCTGCGAGTTTCGGAACAGTAGCCAGCTCGAGCGGTCAGCGAAAATCGCGCGATGCCGTGCGCGTCGACATCGGCAGCGCCTCGAGACGATCGGCAAGCAGGTTCGTGACGCCCTCGGGGGAGCGCTCGAGAATGCCTCGCACGATGAGCGCGGGGGAGTCGCGGGCGATGCGGCGGTAGCGCTTCCACACGCCGACGCTGCAGATCACGTTGACGAGCCCGCTCTCATCCTCGAGGTTCATGAAGGTGATGCCGCTCGCCGTGGCGGGTCGCTGCCGGTGGGTCACGACGCCACCCACTTCGATGCGGCGGCCGGATTCCGCCGTCCTGAGATCATCGGAGCGGAGAGCCCCCCGCTGCCGAAGGGCCGTCCGCAGGGAGCGGATCGGATGATCATCGGGGGAGATGCCGGTGGCCCAGAGGTCGGACGCGAGGATCTCGGAGGTACTGGGCATCGAGAACAGCGGCGGCTGGACGGTGACCATGCTGCCGGCAAGGAACTCCTCCCGATCCCGGGCGGCATCGCCAGCGGCCCAGAGCGCTTCGCGCACGCTGAGGCCGAGGGATTCGAAGGCACCGGCCGCAGCGAGGGCCTCGAGCTGGGCCGTGCCGAGTCCGACCCGGCGCACCAGGTTCGCGAGATCGGTGAAGTCGCCGCCCGCCTCACGATCGGTGACGATCTTCCTGGCCAGGGTCTCGCCGATACCGGTGACCTCGGCGAGGCCGAGACGCACCGAAAGGGCTCCGTCGCGGCGATGGTCATCGGGGTCGAAGGGAGCACTGCGGTCGAAGGGACCGACCGGCGGCTGGTGGGAATGGAGGCAGGAGTCGGTGCCCGTTAGTGCGGTCTCCCCGAGACCGGCTGCGCTCGCCTCGAGCCCCGGCTGCCAGCCCGACCGCAGGATATCGGGACGCCGCACTTCGACGCCGTGCCGCCGGGCATCCGCCACCAGGGAGAGCGGCGAATAGAAGCCCATCGGCTGGGCGCGCAATAGCGACGCGAGGAATGCCGCCGGATAGTGCAGCCGGAGCCAGGAGCTCGCGTAGACCAGCAAACCGAAGCTGAGACTGTGGCTCTCGGCGAACCCGAAATTGGCGAAGGCCTCGATCTTGCCGTAAAGGTCGTCGGCGACCTCGCCGACGATGCCATTGCTCGCCATGCCCGCATAGAGAGTGAGCCGAAGCGAGGCGATCTTCTCCTGCCCGCGCTTGGAGCCCATCGCGCGGCGCAGCAGGTCCGCGTCATCCGCACTGCATCCCCCCACGGCCATCGCCATCTGCATCAGCTGCTCCTGGAACACCGGGATACCGAGCGTGCGTTCGAGCGGCTCCCTGAGCTTGGGATGCTGGTAGGTGACGGCTTCCTCGCCGAGCTTGCGCCGCACGAACGGATGCACCGCCCCACCCTGGATCGGGCCAGGCCGCACCATGGCGATCTGCACCACGAGGTCATAAAACCGGCGCGGCTGTAGCCGGGGAAGCAGTCCCATCTGTGCCCGGCTCTCCACTTGGAACACGCCGATCGAATCGGCACGGCAGAGCTGGTCGTAGACGCCCTGCTCCTCCTTGGGGATCGTGGCGAGCTCCCACTCCTCGCCGAGATGCTCACGCACCAGGTCGAAGTTGTGCTGGATGGCGTTGAGTATGCCGAGGCCGAGCAGGTCGAACTTGACCAGGCCCATCCAGGCACAGTCGTCCTTGTCCCACTGCAAAACCGTGCGACCGTCCATGCGCCCGTGCTCGATCGGGCAGACCTCGCCGACCGGCCGCTCGGTGAGCACCATGCCGCCCGAGTGGATGCCGAGGTGGCGCGGCAGTGTCAACGCCTCGAGTGCGAGGGCGGTCACCGCCTCCGGAATGTCGTGGTCAACGCTCGAGAGGAGAGCGCCGTGCTGCTCTACCTGCTTCGACCACGCATCCTGCTGCCCCGGGCTTGCTCCGAGCGCCTTGGCCATGTCCCGCACCGCGAACTTGGGTCGGTACTGAATCACGTTTGCCACCTGCGCCGCATTCTGCCGGCCGTACTTCTCATAGACATACTGGATCGCCTCCTCGCGCCGGTTGGAGTCGAAGTCGACGTCGATGTCGGGCTCTTCCTCTCGCATGCTCGAAAGAAAGCGTTCGAACGGCAATTTGTAACCGATCGGATCGACGGCGGTGATGTTGAGCAGGAAGCAGACCGCCGAGTTCGCGGCCGAGCCGCGCCCCTGGCAGAGGATGCCGCGATCCCGGGCGAACTTCACAATGTCCCAGACGATGAGGAAGTAGCCGGGAAAGTCCTTCGCCTCGATCACGTCGAGTTCGTGGGCGATGCGGTCGCGTTCGGCCGGCGCGAGCTGCGGATAGCGCACCGGAACGGCATCCCAGACCAGTTGACGGAGGTAGCTCATCGGGGTTTGGCCCGCCGGCACCTGCTGCGTCGGCAGTTTCGGCCGCGCCCGCCGCAACGGGAACGACAGGTCGTCGGCGACCATGATGGTGTGCTCAATAGCGCCGGGATAGCGGGCGAAGCGTGCCGCCATCTCGGCGCCGGAGCGCAGGTGGGCCGCTCCGGATGCCGGCAGCCAGCCATCCATGTCGTCGAGGCTGCGGCGGGCGCGAACCGCGGCAAGCGCTGTGGCCAGCCGGTACTGCTCGGGCCGCGCATAGTGAACATTGCCGGTCGCGACCACCGGCAATCCGCGCTGATCCGCAATCTCGAAGAGCGCATCGTTGTGGTCGCTGGCCAGCGGAGTGCCGTGATCAAAGAGTTCGACGATCACATTGGCCCGACCGAACAGGTCGACCAGCCGGTCGATCTCCCGAGCAGCAGCAGC
>JAYVNU010000316.1:0-9310 GCA_043758345.1 Lacisediminihabitans sp. | reverse complement strand
TATTCATCCAGCCAGTCCGATGCCGACGGCAACTCCATCCACTGCACGTACCACCAGACCGACCGAGGGACGGCTCCGCGATTCGACTATGTGTGGGGAATTCTCGTCGCGAATCCGTACGTGCTGCTCGCCGACGCCGTTCCGACGACGTTCGACCGCAACGGTGATCCCACCGATCTCTTCGGTTTCATCAAATACGGGGAGCGCTCGGCACAGATCCCCCCGCACCTGCACACGACGCAGAACGACTGCTCGCTCAACCAGGACTACTCGCCGCCGTATCGCAAGACCGTCGACTCGACGACTCCGGGATGGCTGGTCGGCCTGGTCGTCCAGCTGGTCCTCGCCGGGACAGCACTCGCCGGGGCGGGGCTCAGGCTGAGGACACCCGCCGGACGGCTCTCGAAGGGCAGTCGCGTCGCCTGACCCGTGCTCGCCTCGTCGGGCCGCGCCTACCCGTCCGCGCCCAGTCCGTCCGCGCCCAACCGGGCCAATGGGTGCAGATGGTGCCGACGAGTCAGCCCGTTCTGCAGGCATCGGCCCTCGCTAGGCTGTGTTCCGATGCGAATGGATGCGGTCCACGAGGCGAAGCTCGTCGCGCGACTTCGCGCGGCCGGCTGCGTCTTCGCCGAAGACGAGGCTCGGCTGCTGATCGAGGCCGCCGCGACCGCCGCCGACCTCGAGGCGATGACAGCGAAGCGGGTCGAGGGCGTCCCGCTCGAATATCTGCTCGGCTTCGTCGAGTTCCACGGCCTGCGCATCGCCATCGACCCCGGCGTCTTCGTGCCTCGGCAGCGCACAGCCTTCCTCGTCGATACGGCCCTCTCACTCTGCGCGCCGGATGCCGTCGTGCTCGACCTCTGCTGCGGAAGCGGCGCCCTCGGGGCTGCGGTGGCGGCCGCGCTGCCCGGGGTCGAGTTGTGGGCTGCGGATGTCGACCCCGTCGCGACGTGCAACGCCCGCCGCAACATCCACGGTGCCGGTCGCGTCGTCACCGGCGACCTGTTCGCGCCACTGCCGCGGGCGCTGCGGGGCCGGGTGGACATCCTGCTGGCGAACACGCCCTACGTTCCGACCGCCGCGATCGACACCATGCCGCCGGAGGCCCGGCTGTTCGAGGCGCTCGTCGCCCTCGACGGGGGGAGTGATGGACTCGACGTGCAACGCCGTGTCGCGGCCGAGGTCCCGCAGTGGCTGGCCACGGGGGGTCACCTTCTCGTCGAGACGAGCGATCGCCAGACCGAGGCCACTGCCGCAATATTCGACAGCGCAGGGCTCGACTCTCGGATCGCAGAAGACGACGAGCTCGGCGCCACCATCGTGATCGGCACGTTGCGGTAGTAGGTTTCGAGGTGAACACCAGGAGGTGAGGATCGAATGGCTGAGCTCGTGCCGATCCCATCGCCCGGCGTCCCGCTGTACTTCGGCGATCAGGGGTTACCGCTCGTGATCGTCGTGCATGACTGGTACGGACGGCTGCCCGGTCTCGACTCCTATGCGAAGGCCCTCGCGAAGGTCGGATTCCGGGTCGTGGTTCCCGACCTGTACGCGGGTGTCGCGACCGTCGATGCTGCGGATGCCGAGAAGCTCATGCACCAGCTCGACGTCGCCGGCAGCCTCGCCATCCTCGACGACGTCATCCAGTCGGCGCGCGAACAGGGCTCGAGGAAGATCGGGGTCGTCGGCTTCTCGATGGGCGGCTGGTTGACCCTCCTGCATGCGCAAAGCGGAGCTGTGGATGCCGTGGTCGCCTATTACGCGACTCTCAGCGCCGCCCAGCACGGCGTGATCCCCTGCCCGCTACAGCTTCACTTCGCGGAGACCGATGAGTGGGGCGCCGACGATTATCCGGAGCTCTTCATCAGTCGGCTGAAGGATCACGGCACCCCGGTCAGTGACTACAGCTATCTCGGAACGGTCCACACCTTCGCCAACGCGTCGATCCCCGAGAAGTTCGACGCCCCAGAATCCGCCCTCGCCTTCGCCAGGACAGCGACATTCCTCGAGGATCATCTGAGCGACTGAGGCCGTGTCAGCCCCGCACGTCCCACAGGTGATGCGTCGGGTCGTGGATGAAATACTTCGCGAGGCTCGCGACGGTGAATCGGGCACCGTCGGAGCGGAGGCCGGTGCGCTGCCAGGCGTCGGCCGGCACCGCGTCGATCACGGCGGCGACGTGCTCGGCGGCATCCGACAGCTGCGAGGCGACCGTCGCCGAATCCTGCTCGTTGTACCGCTCGCTCACCGCGGTTTCGTCCTGGTCCCAGTCGGCGAAGGGCGGGTCATCCTCTTCGAGCATCAGGGTGAGGCGGGTGGCGAAGATGCGGAACACGTCGCGCACATGGGCCGCGTATTCGAGGGCAGACCAGGTGGAGTCATCCGGCCGTACCGCGACATCCGGACGCCGGAGCACCGCCGGCCAGTGCGCAGCGTTCGCGCGAACGAGGGCGGGGACATCCGTCTCACTGAAGGTCGTCGCGTCGAACCCGCACTGTGGGCACGGTGCCTCGAGCACCCAGGTCCAGTTCTTCGTGTCCGGGGTAATCGCCATTCTGCCATCGTGCCGCAGAGCGACCACCGGCTACCGTAGATATCGTGCCAAACTTTTCCCCGACTTTCCCCGAAGACATCGTGACCGCCGTGCTCGCCCACATGAACAGCGACCACCGTGACGACAACATCATGATCGTGCGCGCCTTTGCCGACGTGGATGCCGCGACCGCGACCATGACTGCGCTCGACGAGTCGGCGGGCTATTGGAGCTACTCCGTCGGGGGCGAGCACCGCGACATCCGCCTCCCCTGGACGGAGCCGATCGGCGAGAGGGCGGAGATCCGGCGGGAGATCGTCGCGCTCTACGAAACTGCTCACAAGCGGCTGACCAAACCCTGAGAACAGCGGGTACGAACTACCTGCACGCCGGGCAGCCGCCACGGCCCGTTCGAGGAGCAACACCTTGTCTCACTCACCCAACCGCCTGCTGGCCACTGTCTTCGGCGCGGTCTACCTCGTCATCGGTGCACTCGGATTCACCGCGACGATGGGAATCGGCTTCTTCGCGACGAACGGGGGGATGCTTCTCGGGATCTTCGAGGTCAACGCCTTCCACAACGTCGCCCACATCCTTATCGGCGCGGCGCTCCTCATCGCCGGAATTTCGGGTGTCCCCGCGGCTCGCGGCGTGAACACCGTCGTGGGCGCGGCCTACCTGCTGCTCGGTGTGGTCGGAGTGTTCATCGTCAACACGGCCGTCAACATCCTCGCCCTGAATGCTCCCGACCACGTTCTGCACTTCGCCAGCGCCGTCGTGCTTCTCGGGGTCGGGCTCGGTGCCGACCGGGCGACCCGCCGCGCCACAGCCTGAGCACCGGATCACCGTCCGATGTCGCAGATCACCCGCAGCTGGCTCGCCTTCGCTGCGGTCGGTGCTGCGATCATCCATCTGGCGCTCGTCATCAGTTCACCCCTGCCACTCGCCCTCGCCCTCGCCGCTCTCGGAACCATCGAACTGTCGTGGGGAGTGACCACCCTCGCGAAAGATCGAATCGTATTCCCGAGAGCAGCAAGGGTCGGCGCGATGATCCCGGTGATCGCATGGAGCCTGCTGGTCGTGACCGCGACCCTGCTGAACATGTCGTGTCTCGCCGCCTCCATCAGCTTCATCCCACCCACTATCTGAACCTCCCCGGGCACGCCAGGCACTAGAGGTCGGTCCCCTGTGCGGGTCGTTTCTCCCCGGCAGGCTCGGCCGGCACTCCCCTTTCGTGGCGTGGCTCCCCTGATTCAGGGGCAATTCGGATGTGCGCGCCGCAGCCCTATGACAAAATAAGGGTCACCTAACCTCACCGATCGTTCGGAGTGCTCTGTGACCACCGTCATTCCCTTCTCGCAGGCGCTTCGCGAGCGCACCTGGTCGAGCCACGGCGACAGTGAGGGCGCCGACTTCATGAGCGACCTCATGTCGGGAAAGGGCACCCGCGAGGACTACGTCGCCCTCGTCGCCCAGCACTACTTCATCTACGCGGCTCTCGAAGCCGCCGCAGAGAAGATGGCGACGGATGCTGTCGCCTCCCGTTTCATCTCCCCGCACCTGACCCGCCTCCCCGCCATCGAGTCCGACCTCGAATTTCTCCTCGGCGCGACCTGGCGCGAGAAGATCAGCCCGCTGCCGACGACCGAGCGGTACGTCGCCCGCATCGAAACGGTCGCGGCGACCTGGGCCGGCGGATTCGTCGCCCACCACTACACGCGCTATCTCGGCGATCTCTCGGGCGGCCAGGTCATCCGCTCGCTGATGCAGCGCCAATTCGGCTTCGAGACGAACGGTGTCGGCTTCTACCTCTTCGGAGACATTGCCAGCCCGAAGAAGTTCAAGGAGACCTACCGCGACGAGTTGGATGCCGTCACCTGGTCAGAAGAGGAACGCACCCGCGTCATCGACGAGGTGCTCATCGCGTACCGGTTCAACACCGAGCTGTTCCTCGACCTGACGCGGGCGAAGATCGCGGCCTGATCCACGGCTCAAGCCGCCCTTCGGTGATGGAGCACCACCGGTGATTGAGCCCGTCGAGATCCGCGCCGGTCAGCTCTCGATACCCGGGATCGCCGTCGCGAGACTCATGAAGCGCTCGACATCCTGGTCTACGTGGATGTCGCCCGGCCGCAGCGGCCTCGCCAGGTAGAGACCCTCGAGGGTAGTGAGCCTGCTCAGCGCGACATAGGTCTGCCCCGCGCTGAAGGTGCCGGAGCCGAGATCCACGATGGCCCGGTCGTAGGTCTTGCCCTGCGACTTATGGATGGTGACGGCCCACGCCAACCGCAGCGGAAACTGTTGGAACTCCGCCACGATGTCTTTGCGCAGCTGCTTCGTGGTCGGCGAGTAGGTGTACTTGAACTTCTCCCAGATGGCCGGCTGAACCTCATGGACTTCGCCATCGACATCCACCCAGACGGTGTCGGCGATCTTCGTGACGGTGCCGATCGTGCCGTTCACCCAGCGCTGGCCCTCACCGCCGCCGCCAGTGTCGTTGCGCAGGAACATCACCCGTGCGCCGACCTTAAGATCGAGGGCCTCGTCGGCGGGGAATGCCCGTCCGGCGAAATCCCCGGTGATCTCGGCCTTCGCCGTGCGCACGCGACCGGGAAGCCTGCCGAGCTCCGCGGCATTGATGCGGGTGACGGTGTCATTGCGGGTCGCGAGGGTGATCGCGCCATCCGCCGGCGCAGCGCGAGCTCCCACCTCGTTGAGCCGACCGGCCATCTCTGCCGTCACCTGCCCGTGCCGTACCCCGTTGAGCAGGTACTTGAACTCGCCCTCGTGCTGCCGATGAATGAAGGTGAGCTCGAAGATACGCAGGTCGGTCTCCTGCCAGACCTTCGCATCGAAGAACCACATCGAGCGGTACTGGTCTTCGAAGTAGGCGCGCTCGTCGGCGTCTCCCGGAACGGGCGCCAACTGGTACGGATCCCCGAACAGCACGACCTGCACGCCGCCGAAGGCGTCATCCGGCTTCTGTCGAGCCTGCCGAAGGCTGCGGTCGATTGCGTCAATAAGGTCGGCATTGACCATCGAGACCTCGTCGATCACCAGCGTGTCGATGGTGTTGAGCAGCTTGCGCAGCTCCGGCATCTGATCGAGCTTGTGGTCGGCGATCACCCCGATCGGAAGCCGGAACAGGGAGTGGATCGTCTGCCCACCGACGTTCAGCGCGGCCACCCCCGTCGGAGCGCAGATGACGACCTGCTTGTCGGTGTTCCAGGCGAGATGGTTCAGCAGCGTCGACTTACCCGTTCCGGCCCGACCGGTCACGAACATGTTCTCGCGCGACTTCTCGATCGCCTCGAAGACGGCGGCCTGCTCCGCGGAGAGCGTGAAATCAGCCACGGTTCTCCTCGGGACTCGGCGGACGGTCCCTCCAATCTACCTTCGCGGCCGTCAGTGCGTCGGCTGCCACCCGAGACCTGTCGATAACTCGCCACCCTAGGATGTGGGGATGGAGCGCGGGGGTCAGAGGGCGTGGCTAGCTCTCTGTGGCCTTCTCGTCGTCGCCTTCATCGCCACCGTCGTCATCCTGAATTCGACGGTCTACAGCGCTTCCGGTTTCGTGTCGTCCTACCTCTCGGCGATCGATCGCCACGATATCTCCGGGGCGCTCGCGATGCCGGGCGTGACGCTTCCGTCCGGCGGCTCACGGGTGCTTCTCCGCTCGGATGCCGTGGTCGCCGCCGAAAACGTGCGTCTCGTCTCCGACACGACCGGCCCCGATGACCGCCACACCCTCGTCTACTCCTCGGGTTCCGGCGCTACGGCGCACAGCACCACGTTCACCGTCGAGCGGTCCGGCACTCTGCTCGCGCTGTTCTCGGGCTGGCGATTCGCGGCGAGTCCGGTGGCGACGCTCGCGGTCACACCGGAACACGCGGCATCCGTGATCGTGAATGGACTCGCCTTCATCCCGTCGGGCGGGGCCAACACCGCGACGAAGTTTCTCGCGCTGGCCCCATCGCAATTCACCCTGTCGCATCGATCGACCTATCTCGCCGCCAAGAAGACGACGGTGGTCGTCGGCCAACCCGGCGGTATCGTCGACGCGAAGGTGAACGTGCAGGCCACCGCAGCCTTCGTTCACGAGGTGCAGAAGCAGCTCGACGCCTACCTCGCGATGTGCGTCACGCAGAAAGTTCTGCTGCCGACCGGATGCCCGATGGGCGAACAGATCGATGATCGCATCCAGGACACCCCGGCCTGGTCGATGGTGACGAACCCGATGGTCACGATCGTGCCGGGAACGGATGCGAACACCTGGCAGGTTCCGCGCGCTTCAGCGAGGGCACACCTCGTCGTCACGGTGAAGTCGATCTTCGATGGCACGGTGTCGACGTTCGACCGGGATGTGCCATTTACGGTCAGCTACCTCGTCACCATCCGCGGTGATGGCTCGCTGCTGATCGCGCAGCAATAGGCGGTCAGCGGGCGCGGCCAGCCAGCATCCGGTTGTACTCCTGCAACTCGAGGTCGCCGTCCCGGTCGGCCTTACGGTCGAGCCTCTTCGCATCTTTCTCGTCGCTCTTCGACCACATGATCGCCACGACGATGGCGAGGATCACGGTCGGAATCTCGCCGACGCTCCACGCTATTCCGCCGCCGAGCTGCTGGTCGGCGATCGCGCTGATGCCCCATGGTCGACCCATGGCCCCGTACCAGTTGGCCAGAAGCAGGCCCGTTCCCGTCATGAGCGAGATGCCGAAGAAGGCGTGGAATCCCATCGTGGCAAGCAGCGTGACGAGTCGAAGCGGATACGACGCCCGCCGGGGAACAGGGTCGACGCCGATCAACGACTGCACGAAGAGGTAGCCGACGATGAAGAAGTGGGCGATCATCCACTCGTGACCGATGTGATCGGTGGTCGCCCAGCTGAACACCGGCGTGTAGTAGAACACGAAGAGGGAACCGGCGAAGAGCACCGCCGTCAGCAGCGGGTTGGTGAGGATGCCCGAGATCCGCGAGTGAACGAAGATCATGATCCACTCGCGCGGGCCCCGACTGCCGTCCATCCGTTTCTGGATCGTGCGCAGCGCGAGCGTGATCGGGGCCGCCGGAACCAGCAGCAGCGGGATCATCATGCCGAGCAGCATGTGCCCGAGCATGTGCGCGCTGAAGAGGTACTTCTCGTAGGCGTTCACTCCGCCGTTGGTCACGTAGAACAGGAGCGCCAGCCCGAGCAGCCAAAGCACGGTGCGCAGAACCGGCCACCGGTCGCCGCGCTTGTGAAGGCGCCGCACGCCCGCCAGATAGAAGAAGGCGAGGAATCCGACGAGCAGCACCCAGACCAGATCGAAGTTCCAGGTCGTGAAGTAGCGCGCGAAGGTGAGCTCGGGGGGCAGAGGGGCACTCGTCAGGAGCCAGGATGGCGTCGTGCCCTGCGCAGTCTGCGACACCGGGGTGGCCGTCTTCGCGAGTGCGGCAGCCACACCGGAAGCGAGCCCCATGAACCCGAGCTCGGCGGCCACCAGCCACCAGAAGAATTTCGATCCACCGTTTCGGGAATTCTGCATCTTCTTGACGAGCAGCGTGCGCTCGGCGAGGCCGAAGAGTCCGAGAGCGCCGAGAGCGAAGACCTTGACGAGCACGAGGATGCCGTAGGGAGTGAGCAGCTGCGGCAGCGTTCCGACACGCAATGCGGCATTCACATAGCCGGAGACCGCGACGACGACGAAGCAGATGATCGCGATCGTCGAATAGCGGGCGAGCACCGGTCCGATCCGCCCGCCCTCGAGACTCTTGCGCAGCAGCACGATCGTGACGAGCCCTCCGAGCCACACCGCGGCGAACACGATGTGCAGCCCGAGAGAGCTCGTCGCGGCGTCGTGCCCCGCCGCGTCGGCAGAGTGGCCCTGGAGCGCGATCGGCACGAGCCCGACCGCCGCGAAGACGGTGACGAACACCAGCGCGGTGCGATTGCGCACCGCGAAGCAGAGCACGGTTACGGTGGCCGCGACGAGGGTGGTCGCCACCCACGACGGGCCGACGGTCTGGCCGCTCGGCTGGCCCTCGAGGAACTGGCTGAGCACGCCCCCGAAATTCGAGTTGAACGACACCGGGGTTCCCGACAGGCTCAGGAACGTGAAGAGCCCGGTCGCCGCAGACGAGACAGCCCAGAAGGCGGATGCGGCCGCCGCGATATCAAGCGCCTTCGAAAACTCCGGCTGCGCATCGCTCAGCGCAAAGCAGACGAGCACGAGAGCCCCGATGGTGACCGCGACCCCGAGGTTCATCAGCATGGTGACGATGGGGAGACCGAAGCGCACAACGGCACCAGGGTCGAGAATCTGTTGCGGCGCGGAAGCCCCGCCGACGGCGAGCGCCCAGAAAAGGGACGCGAATGCGACCACCAGCAACGAGGCTGGCCCGGCGATCCTCACGAGCCTCGGCATGTCATTCAGCTTAAGCGTGCGGCGCTGTTAAACGACCGAAGGGCCGCCGACCGTGAGGTCGAGGGCCCTTCGGCAGCGGTTCTGGGAAGACCTACTTTGCAGCGGCCTTCAATTTGCTGCCGGCGCTGACCTTCACGCCGTAACCTGCCTTGATCTGGATGGCCTCACCCGTGGACGGGTTGCGTCCCGCACGAGCGGCACGGTGGGTGCGCTCGATCGCGAGCCAGCCCGGGATCGTTACCTTGGTGCCTTCGCCGACCGAAGTGGCGAGAGTTCCGAACAGGGCGTCGAGGACGCCGTTCACTGCAGCCTGGCTCTGGCCAGACTCAGCGGCAACTGCCGCGACGAGCTCGGTACGGTTTAGTGACTTGTCAGC
>JAYVNU010000315.1:0-9321 GCA_043758345.1 Lacisediminihabitans sp. | reverse complement strand
GAGGACACCTGGCTCGTCGTCTTCTCGCACATCCAATCGGCCACCGGTGTGGTCGCCGACATCGACGCGATCATTACTGCCGCCTCCGCACATCGTGCCTTCACACTGTGCGACACCACGCAGTCCGCCGGTGTCCATCCCGTCGACGCCTCCCTCTTCGATGCGACAATCTGCCACACCTACAAGTGGCTGTGCGCGCCGCGGGGTGTCGCGTTCCTCACGCTGGGATCTCGATTCCAGGGCGAACTGGTGCCGTTGCAGGCCGGTTGGTACGCCGGGGACGATGTCTGGCAATCGTGTTACGGCCCGTCGATGGCGCTGGCTCGAGACGCTCGTGCCTTCGACGTGTCTCCGGCATGGCCGGCCTGGGTCGGGGCCGAGCCGGCCATCCGGATGTTTTCTGAGCTCGACATCGCTGAAGTGTGGGACTACGTGACCGGCCTCGGCGATGCGCTGTGTGACGGACTCGGAATTCCGCGGCAGCACCAAGCCATCGTCACCTGGGCCGACCCGGGAGCTTCTGACCTGCAGAAACTCGTCGCCGCCGGCATCCGGGCCTCCGGGCGCGCCGGGCGCCTGCGGGCGGCCTTCCACCTCTGGAACACGGAGGAGGATGTCGCGGCGGTCGTAGCAGCTCTCCGGTGAGCGCGGCGCCACTGTCGCTGCCTGCGCTTCAGCGTGCCTGCAAACCCGTCCGTCTCACCCCCATTTCGGAAATTCAGGAGTTCCGACCGGCGCCGGCGCTATCGAGGCAGTTTTCGGCGCCTTGGGCGACCAGACTCCTGAATTTCCGACGCTCAGGCCTCGGTAGGCTTGCACTTTCGACCGCGCATCCAGTACGGCTGACCTTTGGAGTACCTCGTGGCCAACGCCTCCCCGCTCGACCCCGTCATCAATCTCGCAAAGCGTCGCGGCTTCGTCTTCCAGTCGGGGGAGATCTACGGCGGATCCCGATCGGCCTGGGACTACGGCCCCCTCGGTACAGCGCTCAAAGAGAACATCAAGCGTCAGTGGTGGCAGTTCATGGTGCAGGGCCGCGAGGATATCGTGGGCATCGACTCGGCGGTCATCCTTCCCAGACAGGTGTGGGAAGCGTCTGGTCACGTCGAGGTCTTCAGCGACCCGCTGGTCGAGTCGCTGCACACCCACAAGCGCTATCGCGCCGACCATCTGCTCGAGGCGTATGAGGAGAAGCACGGGCATCCGCCGACCAATGGGCTTGCCGACATCCGGGATCCCGACACTGGTCAGCCGGGCTCGTGGACCGAGCCTCAGAACTTCTCGGGCCTGCTGAAGACATTCCTCGGACCGGTCGACAACGAGGAGGGGATGGCTTACCTGCGCCCGGAGACCGCGCAGGGGATCTTCACCAATTTTGCGAATGTGCTCGGGTCTTCGCGTATGAAGCCTCCGTTCGGAATCGCGCAGATCGGCAAGAGCTTCCGCAACGAGATCACCCCGGGTAACTTCATTTTCCGCACGCGCGAGTTCGAGCAGATGGAGATGGAATTCTTCGTGGAACCGGGAACGGATGACGAGTGGTTCCAGTATTGGGTCGACGCGTGCGAGGGGTGGTATCTGGGGCTCGGAATCTCGCCGGAGAACATCCGCCGGTACGAGCATCCGAAAGAGAAACTGTCGCACTACTCGAAGCAGACCATCGACCTCGAGTACCGTTTCCGCTTCGCCGGCAGCGAATGGGGTGAGCTGATGGGTGTCGCGAATCGGACGGATTTCGATCTTCGCACCCACTCGGAGAAGTCCGGTGTCGACCTGTCGTACTTCGATCAGGCAAAGAACGAGCGTTGGATTCCGTGGGTGATCGAGCCCTCCTTCGGTCTGACCCGGGCGCTGATGGCATTCCTCGTAGACGCGTATTACGAGGATGAGGCTCCCAATACCAAGGGTGGCGTCGATAAGCGCACTGTGCTTCGCCTCGACCGGCGGCTGGCTCCTATCAAGGTCGCAGTGCTTCCGCTCTCGCGGAACGAGCAGCTCTCGCCGGTCGCCAGGTCGCTCGCCGCAGACCTTCGGAAGCTCTGGGATATCGATTTCGACGACGCTGGGGCAATCGGACGCCGCTATCGTCGGCAAGACGAGATCGGTACCCCCTTCTGCATCACCGTCGACTTCGACACACTCGACGACAACGCCGTCACGGTGCGCGAGCGAGACTCGATGGCGCAGGAGCGCATCTCACTCGACCGCGTGCGAGGCTACCTGGCGGAGCAGCTCGTCGGCGCGTGACGGGTGAAATCCGTCTGGCGATTTTTGCGGCTTGCCGCGCCGTCGCTGCACGCACGGGTGCGATCCGTCCACGCCGCTCCGTCGTGCCCTCCCCTCGGCACCCTCGAAAATTCAGGAGTTTGGTCAAACGGGACTCGATGCTTCTCAATGCCCACGGTATTCGTCATTTCGCGCACGGACAGATTTCCTGAATTTCCGATCGAAGACGACCTGACACCAGTCCCTCAGAGCCGGTCGCAGCGGTATTCTCTCCACGGGGGAAACCGCACGTCAGCTCCGGTCTCGTGCCAACGCGCACCATCGGCGCATGACAGATATTGCCGGCGTGATCAATTCTCTCGATGGAATGGCTCAGAAACAGCAACTTGTGCGGCGCGGGGCCCGCGATCTTGATCTGACCGCCGCGGTGAGGGACGGCAGCATTTTCCGGGCACGACAGGGCTGGTACTCGACGCTTTCGCCGACGGACGAGCGCGTCCGCGCAGTCCGCGTCGGCGGGCGGTTGACGGGCATCTCCGCGATCATTGCGGCGGGAGGTTGGGTGTTGGGCAAGCATTCGCTTCACGTGTCCATCCCGCAGAACGCGGCGCGTCTGCGGTCTCAGCGCAACCGCCGCGTTCGGTTTGACACTACGAAACGTCAGAATGTCGTGCTGCATTGGGACGACGCAGATCTCGGCGATCGAGGCACCACGATGGTCGTAGCGCTTCTCGATGCGCTGTACCGCGTCGTGCTCGACGAGTCCTTCGAAACCGCCATCGCCGCACTGGACTGGGCGCTACACACACGGCAGTTCGACGATGATGATCTCAATGCTCTCGTAAATCGGCTTCCCGCCGAGTTCCGGAGCCTTCGCGATTGGGTTGACGCGGATTGTGAGAGCCTGCCGGAAAGTCTTTCACGAACGCGGTTGCGACTGCGCGGACATTTCGTCGTCACCCAGGTTCCGCTTGGTGACGCCAAGCGGATTGACCTCGTCGTCGACGGATGTGTCGCAATCGAGACCGATGGGAAGAAATTCCACCTCGAGCGGTTCGATTACGACCGACATAAGGACGTCGAGATCACCATTGAGCGACTCCACGGGCTCCGGGCAAGCGCTGTAATGGTGTTCTACGACTGGGAGCTGGTGGAGCTCGCGATCGAGACGGCGCTCTCGACCCACGTCGACGCGCCAGCGGATGCGAATTCAGGACTACTGCACGGGCGAATCGTGGTTGTGCCCGGAAGCGCGCGGCTACGTCGTCGTCGCTGCCGCCAGACTCCTGAATTTCCGAAAGGGCGGGTGCCCAGCGCTTCGCGGTAGACCGGCGGAGGCCACGCGCCAGAGCACCGGCGGGAGCGCACTGGTTAGGCCGGTCACCAGCGCAGCCCAGGGCGGGCGGGAATAGTCGCGATCGGACAACGTTGGCGTGTGGGTGAGCGACGCAATCAAGGTCGACATCTGGTCGGACGTCCAATGCCCGTGGTGCTACATCGGAAAGCGCAAGTTCGAAGCCGGGGTGGAGTCATTCGGCGGCCCGGTGACGGTCGAATATCACTCCTTCGAACTCGCGCCGGACACCCCGGTGGATTTCGATGGCACCCCCATGGACTATCTCAGCCAACGCAAGGGCATACCTGTCGCCGATGTCGAGCAGATGCTGGTCCGGGTGACCGAAATCGCCTCCGAGGTGGGGCTCGACTATGACTACGAACACGTGCATCAGACGAATACGGTCAAGGCGCACGAGCTCATCCATTATGCGAAGTCGAAGGGCCGCCAGCTCGAGATGAAGGAACGCCTTCTCGACGCGTATTTCGTGCGCGGCGAACATGTCGGGCGCGTGGCTGACCTCGCCGATATCGCGGCCGACCTGGGCTTTGATCGTGCCGACGTCGTGCGTTCGCTTGAATGCAAAGAATTCCTCTCCGGTGTTCAGGCGGATGGTGCCGAGGCCGCCCGATTGGGAATTCACGGTGTGCCGTTCTTCGTCATCGACGGCCGTTACGGTGTGTCCGGAGCACAGGATGCGACGATCTTCGCTAAGGCACTCTCTCAGGTTCAGCGCGAGAAAGAAGCGGTCCGATGACGGATGCAGTCTGCCAGCGAGTGACGATACCCCTGCAACTGGTGGGAGATCCGACCGCCGCAGCCTGCGTCGGCGAGTTCTGCGAGATCCCGGATCACCACGAACAGTCGATCGTGAATCGCCGTCTCGATGAGGATGCTACCTAGCAAAACCATCCCACCGATCTCGGCGAATGGACTCAGGTGCTGCTAGCTGGTGCCGCAGAGTTTACGAGTTTCACGGTGAAGCGGTCGGGTGATACGACGGTCGCGACGATCTGGACCTTCTGACCCGCCGCAGATGTGGCATCACAGGCGAACGTGGCTCCGACGGTGGATGCAGCAGCATCTGCTGGGCAGGCGACGCTCCACCTGACTTTCGACTGCCGAGCCAATTCTGTGCTCGCCTGCGACTCGAGTTGATGGACCGCGGCGGTGTCGACCCTCGCGACGATCGATTGGTAGGTGAGGACGCCGTAGCCGACCGATCCGAGGAAGAGGAGGACGACGAACATATTTCCCGGAGAGTTCGACCGCACTCCTGCCCGCTTCAGCACCACTCTCCGCCGGATCAGATAGGCGAGCATCGAGAGCAACAGCCATGCAGGTGAAGCCGATGGGAGCCCGCGCCCGATGAGCGTCGCCCTATCGACGAATGCAGCTACGAAGAGCACGATCAACAAGAGCACGTAGCCGGCCAAGGAGAAAATGAGGCTGATGAGCTGCAGGTTCTGCGCTTGTGCGAGGGCCAGCGAGAAAAGCGGCAGTGTGATCAGAAACCAAATGGCCCGGGTGTTTCCGGAGCCAGGGGCGTGGACGGTGAAGCGCGACGTCGCCCCCCCCTGCCAGCCTCCGTGGTCGGATGATCCGGCGGGAATGTAGTTCGAGACTAGGGGCTTGAAGCTAACGGCTGCTGCGGCAACCGGTGTGGGTGCGGATGTCGTCACCACGGCGCGAGTATGGTCAGTCCAGGCGAGCCCGCCCCACCATCGGAGAAGCGAATCGGCTGCTGGATCCGCGTACCAGCCCGCCAGAGGAAGAACAGCGGTCGGCTGCGACGGTTCACGCTTCATCGTGTCCGACATCCTTCTCCCGTCTTCGGATCCTCATAAAGTCTATGAAAAGCGCGCCGAACATCCGATCCCCACTTCGGGGAAGGAGTGCTGCGTAGCGGCTGCGTAATTCGACAGTCGCGTTTATGGGGTGTGTCTGTGGTTTCGATAGTGATGTCGTTGTGCGGTTTGCTGATGTGGCATCGCGATCGGGAGCGGCTCGGCACGTGTTCGGGGTTCGGCGGTTGGGTGAAGATCAGGCGGACGAGGAGGTCTCTGATTTCGGGCAGGTTCAGGGCGAGGAGCTGGATGTCTCCCCTTTTTGACCGGGTTGGGGTCAGGGCGTGCGCCAGCATCGAGAGGGTGATGTGCCGGTACCAGCCGGTGTGTTGCCGGACCTGGTAGTGGTCTGGGCCTGTTTGGCGTTGGTAGGTCTGGAAGCTTTTCTCGATGGCTCAGCGGGCTCCGTCGGCCCGGGCGAGGTCGGCGAGGGCAACCCGTTTGGGTCCGTGGGTCAGGGAGCGGGCGATGTTTTGACCCGGCGCCTGCCGCACGGGTCCGCCACGCGATCGCGGGCAGCGCGGTGATCAGGTCGCCGGCCCGCACCTCGGAGCCGAGAGCGCCGGTCCTGGCGATGACACGCAGATTCATCGGCACCAGAGGGACATAAAACACGCTGCGGTCCTCGAGAGCTTTGCGGAGCTTGTAGTGCTGTCCGTAGACCGCGTTTCCGGCAACCCACCGGGCCGGCCTCCCGGCGTCCAGCGCTCGGGCTAGTAGGTCCATCGCGAATTCTGGTTCTGTCGTGAACCCGCGATCGGCAGGTATCCCGGCGGTATCGCAGCGTTCTCGGTCATCGGTCCAAGCCTTGGGCGAATACAGTTTCCGATCCAGGAAGGTCCTACCCGCTGGGCTTGCGAAAACCTGGAACACGCCGATCTGGGAGTTTTCGATCCATCACGTCATATCCGGCGATGGGGCCATCGGCGTCGACGAACGCGCTGAAGCCGTGTTCTCCGGCTCCGAGGGCTATCCGGGCTCCGACGATCGATGCGTCGGCGTAGATCGGTCAGGCAGAGGAACTGCCGAACGGAGTGATGGTGCCGCGTTCATGACCGGTGGCTTCGAGCGCGAGTTGCGGAGAAGGCAATGAAAGCTTGGTGACCCCGACGACGGCGCGCAGTTTCGACCAGGAGATTCGGCGGTCACCGGGGATCAGCGCGAAAAGGTAACTGCCGTCGTGATGGCGAACGACGAGCGTCTTGATGATGTCCCGCGGTTCGAGCCCGAGCAGCGCGGCCGCTTCCGCGAGACTGCCGGCGAGAGGACGCTCGACGATCTGCACCTCACCAGCGTGGGCTGCGGCATCCGATTCCACACGATTGCGCCCGATCGTCATCCGACCCCGTCGCATCTGGGAGAATTGAGCCGTGGCCATCGTTATTCCGACTTCGATCATGCAAAAGGTTCCCGCTCTGCGGATCGGGCCCCTTGCGCTTGCGGTTCCCGTGATTCTGGCGCCGATGGCGGGTATCACCAATACGGCGTATCGCAGGCTTTGCCGCGAGTTCGGGGCGGGACTCTACGTCAGCGAGATGATCACGAGTCGCGCCCTCATCGAGCGTACTGAAGGGTCGATGCGGCTCATCAGGCACCATAAGTCCGAGACCCCGCGAAGCATTCAGCTCTACGGGGTCGATCCGAAGACAGTGTCCGAGGCCGTGACCATGCTCGTGGCGGAAGACCGTGCCGATCACATCGACCTCAACTTCGGATGCCCCGTGCCGAAGGTGACCCGCAAGGGCGGGGGAGCAGCGCTCCCGTGGAAGCTCGACCTCTTCCGCGACATCGTCGAGGGCGCGGTTGCGGCGGCGGGGGACAGGCCCCTCACGATCAAGATGCGCAAGGGGATCGACTCCGATCACCTCACCTATCTGGAGGCCGGGCGGATCGCAGAAGGCGCTGGCGTTGCGAGCATTGCGCTTCACGCCCGCACGGCATCCGAGTTCTACAGCGGGCACGCGGACTGGTCGGCGATCGGTCGCCTCAAGGAGGCGATCCACGGCGTGCCGGTGCTTGGCAACGGCGACATCTGGTCGGGAGCAGACGCGATCCGCATGGTCGCGGAGACCGGATGTGACGGGGTCGTCGTCGGTCGCGGCTGCCTCGGTCGGCCGTGGCTCTTCGGGGAACTCGCCGCGGCGTTCGGCGGCGAGACTTCCGCTGATGACGTCACGCATCCATCGCTCGGAGTGGTTGCCGCGACCATCCGCCGACACACGGAGCTACTCGTCGACTTCTTCGACGGTGACGAGGACCACGCCTGCCGTGACATCCGCAAGCATGTCGGATGGTACTTCAAGGGGTATCCCGTCGGCGGCGGGGTGCGGGCGAGTCTCGCGACTGTCGAGAGCCTGCAGCAGATGGATGACCTCCTCGGAACGCTCGACTGGTCTGAGCCCTACCCGGGGGAAGACGCGGAGGGTCCCCGCGGGCGCGCCGGTACGGCAAAGCGCCCCTCGCTCCCCGACGGCTGGCTGCTCAGCCGCGAGCTCGCCGACACCCATCGCGCCGAGCTCGTCGAAGCCGAGCTGACCAACAGTGGCGGCTGAGGGCGTGGCGACCGCCCGGATCGGGGCTGCGACCCCTGCTGGCGGCTACGGGACGGCGTACGGCGCGCACGACACGGCGCGGTGGTTCCCCGAGGATCACTCGAGCAGGCGAAGTGATTTCGCCCGTGACCGAGCGCGGCTGCTCCACTCGAGTGCACTCCGCAGGCTCGCCGCAAAGACCCAGGTGCTCTCCCCGGCGGCGGGGCTCGATTTCGCCCGCAATCGACTGACCCACTCGCTAGAGGTCGCCCAGGTCGGACGTGAGCTCGCCACGAGCCTCGGACTCGACCCGGATGTCGTCGACACCGCCTGCCTCGCCCACGACCTCGGGCATCCACCGTTTGGTCACAACGGTGAGCGCGCGCTCAATCTATGGGCGAGTGACATCGGCGGCTTCGAGGGCAACGCGCAGACGCTTCGCGTGCTGACGCGTATCGAGCCGAAGGTGTTCGGGTCCGACGGCGAATCGTTCGGACTCAATCTCACGAGGGCTAGCCTCGACGCCAGTTGCAAGTACCCCTGGCCCGAGACGGCAAGCGTCGGCGATCCGAGTGGTCGGGCGAAGTTCGGTTTCTACGCGGACGACATCGAGGCGTTCCTCTGGCTGCGCGATGGCGCTCCCGAACGTCGCCTCTGCATCGAGGCACAGGTCATGGACCTGTCAGACGACATCGCCTACTCTGTCCACGACTTCGAAGACGCGGTGGTGAACGGCTACGTGGATGTCGCGGCTCTGGGTGCGCGCGTCGACCACGACGACCTCGTCGAGTCGATGTTCGCGTGGATCGGCGGAGAACTCGATCACGCCGAACTCATCGCCGCCTTCGATCGGCTGGACTCCCTCGACGTCTGGATCGACGAATGGGATGGCTCGCGCCAGTCCCAGGGCCGCCTCAAGAACCTGACAAGCCAGCTGATCGGGCGCTTCGCTGGCGCTGCGGTTCATGCAACTCGGCAGGCCGATGGTGCCGGCAGCCTCATCCGCTTCAACGCGAACATCGTCGTTCCGCGAGAGATCGTGGCAGAGATCGCCGTGCTCAAAGGAATCGTCGCCGCCTTCGTGATGTCGAAGAACACGCGGCAGCCGATCTACACGGAGCAACGCACCATGCTCACCGAACTCGCTGACAGTTTGCTCGGCGCCGCTCCGACGACCCTCGACGCCGGCTTCGGTGCCGACTGGGCCGCTGCGACCACGGAGTGCGGTCGCAAACGCGCGGTGGTCGACCAGGTCGCGAGCCTGACCGACCAATCCGCGTTCGCCTGGCACCAGCGTCTGGTCGGCTGACCGCCGCAGGGCCCCGCCCGGCTCTCCGCGTCGAAACTTATCGGAAATTCAGGAGTCTGGTCATCGAGTCGG
>JAYVNU010000314.1:0-3002 GCA_043758345.1 Lacisediminihabitans sp. | reverse complement strand
CGATCACCGGGCAGAGGCTGATGGTGCCCGGTGCGCGATCCGGGGTGAGCCGCTGCATCCGCGTGGTGGCGAGCACGAGAGCCATCGCTTCGGCCGTGTCGAGAAGAGCCGCTGCCTCCTCGTCGGAGGTGCTGTCGGTGCTCTGGTCGTCGACGATCTCGCTGAGCAGTTCTACGTAGTCCTGCGCCCAGACGGCCGTCAGTTCCCTCGGATAGACCGCATCGGCCGGCGAACTCTCGGCGATCGCCCGGGCGAACAGTCCACGGGCCGACGGTACCGCCATGAGGGTGGTGACCGCGTTTCCCCCGGCCGACTCGCCGAACAGGGTGACATTGTCCGGGTCTCCGCCGAAGGAACGGATGTTGTCGCGCACCCATTCGAGCGCCGCGACCTGGTCACGCATCCCGAGGTTGCTCTCGAAGGTACGACTCCCCGTCGAGAATCTCGTGAAGTCGAGGTAGCCAAGAGCTCCGAGCCGATAGTTCATGCTCACGAAGAGCACGTCACCGTCGCGAACAAGGCCCTCGCCCTGGTGTCGCATCTCCCGTGACGAACCGACGCTGTAGGCGCCGCCGTGAATCCATACCATCACCGGTCGGAGGGAGGTGGATGTCTCGGCCGGCGCGATCACATTGAGGTTGAGGCAATCCTCCGACATCGGAACCTTCGCGCTCGCTCCGATGAATTGCCCCTTCGGGTCTTGCATCGCGACGTGTCCGAAACCGCTGGCGTCGCGGATCCCGGTCCACGGCTCTACCGGGCGGGGAGCTCGGAACCTGAGTGCGCCGACGGGAGCCGCCGCGAACGGGAGACCCCGCCACATCCGAAGCCGCCGTCGAACGACCCCCTGCACCGCGCCGCCGGTGACGTCGACGCGGAGGGACTCGGAGGGAGCGCGGGTGCCGGGGGTCGGCTGCCGGGAAGTCGTAGTCACTCTGGGAAGATTACCGACGGACGGTGAACGGGCGCTGGGAGCTCACACCCCTCGCCTACACGTCGATGCGATCGCGAGACAGCCCGTCGGAGCCAGCGATGATGAAGTCTTTCCGCGGGGCGACGTCGTTGCCCATCAGGAGTTCGAACACTCGCTCGGCGTTCGCGGCATCCGTCACCTGCACGCGTCGAAGGGTGCGATGCCTGCGGTCCATCGTCGTGTTGGCGAGCTGGTCGGCATCCATCTCCCCGAGGCCTTTGTAGCGCTGGATCGGGTCTTGATACCGCTTGTTACTACGCTTCAGGCCGGCGAGCACCCCGTCGAGTTCCTTCTCGGAATAGGTGTAGATCGTCTCGTTCGGCTTCGTGCCGGGGTTCATCACGATGACCCGGTGCAACGGCGGAACCGCGGCATAGACCCGCCCGTCCCGGATCATGTCGGGCATGTAGCGGAAGAACAGCGTGAGCAGAAGGGTGCGGATGTGTGCACCGTCGACATCCGCGTCGCTCATGATGATCACTTTGCCGTAGCGAGCACTCGTGAGATCGAAGCTCCGACCGGAGCCCGCCCCGATGACCTGGATGATGGACGCGCACTCGGTGTTCGACAGCATGTCGGCGACCGAGGCCTTCTGAACGTTGAGGATCTTGCCGCGGATCGGAAGCAATGCCTGGTACTCGCTGTCCCGTGCGAGTTTCGCCGTTCCGAGAGCCGAGTCGCCCTCGACGATGAAGAGTTCGCTGTTCGCCACGTCGCTCGAACGACAATCGACGAGCTTTGCCGGAAGGGAGGAGTTCTCGAGAGCGTTCTTGCGGCGCTGGGTCTCCTTGTGAGTCCGCGCGGAGACGCGTGACTTCATCTCTGCGACGATCTTGTCGAGTACGAGGGAGGCCTGCGTCTTGTCGTCGCGTCTACTCGATCCGTATTTCTCGGCCATCGTCTTCGCGATGACGTTCGAGACGATGTTGCGCACGGCCGGTGTGCCGAGGATCTCCTTCGTCTGGCCCTCGAACTGCGGCTCTGGCAGGCGCACGGTGAGCACGGCGGTGAGACCGGCGAGCACGTCGTCTTTCTCGAGCTTGTCGTTTCCGACTTTCAGCCGCCGGGCATTCTGTTCGATTTGGGCCCGCAGGAATTTGAGCAGCCCAGCCTCGAATCCGGCCTGGTGCGTTCCCCCCTTCGGCGTCGCGATGATGTTGACGTAGCTGCGGAACTCCGTGTCGTAGCCGGTGCCCCACCTCATCGCGATGTCCACCTCGCACTCGCGGGTGAGTTCGGTGGCGACCATGTGCCCCTTGTCGTCGAGCACCGGAACGGTCTCGGTGAACGTGCCGGAGCCGGTCATCCGCCAGGTCTCCGTCAGCGCCGTGTCCGGAGCGAGGAAGTCGACGTATTCGGAGATGCCGCCGTCGAAGCGGAACAGTTCGTGCGTCTGCTCGGAGCCCCTTTCGTCGGTGATGTCGATTGCGAGACCGCGCACGAGGAAGGCGGTCTGTCGTGCACGGCCGAGCAACTCCTCGGTCTGGAAGCTCGTGCCCCTGCTGAAGATCTGCGGATCAGCCCAGTACCGCACACGGGTGCCGGTGACGCCTTTCGCCACCCTGCCGACGATGCGCAGTTCACTGTTGGAGACGAATGGAGTGAATGGCGAGTCCGGCTTCGGTGCACCCGACCCGTCGGCGAATATGCCGGGCTCGCCACGATGGAACGACATCGCCCAGGTCTTGCTGTCGCGATCGACCTCGACGTCGAGACGTTCGGAGAGTGCGTTGACGACGGATGCGCCGACCCCGTGCAGTCCGCCGGAGGCCGCGTAGCTTCCGCTGCCGAACTTTCCGCCGGCGTGGAGCTTCGTGAAGACCACCTCGACGCCGGAGAGTCCGGTCTTGGGTTCGATATCCACCGGGATCCCCCGCGCGCGATCGCGCACCTCGACGCTGGAATCGGGATGGAGGATGACGGTGATCTCGTCACCATGACCGCCGAGGGCCTCGTCGACCGCATTGTCGATGATCTCCCAGAGGCAGTGCATGAGCCCGCGGGAGTCTGTCGAACCGATGTACATCCC
>JAYVNU010000313.1:0-3007 GCA_043758345.1 Lacisediminihabitans sp. | reverse complement strand
CGCGCTCGAACTCGCCGGCAAGATCACCGGCGAAGGAGGCGAGAGCTTCGAGCTGCTCCTCGCGGGATCTGCTGGCAGTGTGCTCACGTATCGACTGTTCCATCGGGTGTCCTTCGTGCCACGCGCCGATGCGCGGCTTTTGCACATCATCCGCCTGACACGTCGAAAGGGCTATGGCGAGTCAGCGAATGGTCAGCGTCGTGCCCTCAGCGCTGCAGAACCTGGGCGAGGACCACCGGCTCGGAATGATCCGTCCAGGTGCCGATCAGCGAGGCGATGGCGTCGCCCTGTATCGGGCCGGGGATGGCGCGGGCCACGGTCATCCGCAACGTTCCTGCCTCGATGACCGTCACGCCCCTCTCGTAACGCGTTGCAACATTCACGACGTCGGATGTCGCCACCCCTGCACCGCTTCCGTCTCCCGTCACGCGGGCGTTGGGTTCGCGAACCTCCCGCTCGCCGTTCTGCTCGAAGTACTGCTCGACCTGGCTGCCGCCGGTCAAGGCTGCGGTCGCCGCGGCGGCGATGAACGCCGGATCCCCCGTGCCGTCATAAGCCCAACGAGTGCCGAGAATGGAATGGTCCATGGTGCGGATGAGCCACGCCTCCGCCCCCGTCAGCGGCGCATCGCGATAGGTGAGCGGAACCTGTGTCAGAGGCCCATCGCCAGCTCGCACGAGGATGACCTCGATGCCGACGCGTCCCTCCGGATCGTCGAAACGATAGGCGGCGACGTTATCGAAGTCGGCTCCCGGGTCACCGACGAACCAGGGTTCGGATGGTGCCCACGCCGCGATCAACTCGAGCTTCGACGGGTGCACTTCGGAATGATAGAGCAGGGCCATGATCTCGAGCCTAGGCTCGCAGCATCCGTTGTCAGTCCGCGTGCCGCACGATGTTGACGACAGCGCCATCCGGTGCCCTCACGAAGAAGCGGCGTACACCCCAGCCTTCCGTCGTGAGCGGGTGCACGATCTCGTAGCCCAGTTCGAGCGCTTCTTCGTAAGCCCCCTCGACGTCGTCCGTGTGGACGGAGATGACCGAGTCCTCGGGTGCGGTCGCGTCATGCGTCACGAGCTGGAGCCGTGCGCCAGTCGAGGGTGCGCTCGCGGCCGGGGAGGCGAATTGCGATACCCACCCGAGCGAGAACATCTCGCTGCTCAATCCGAGATAGTCCGTGTAGAAGCTCTTCGCCGACTCGATGTCTGGCACCCGAATGTTGGCCACGACGCTGATGGTGTGCATGCGATTCCCGTCTCGATCGATGGGCACCATGATGGTCCAGGCGCGCGCTCGTGTCCACTCTGAGAAGGAGTGGATGGCGCGACTTCGCCAGCTCCATCGTCGGCGGGTGCTCGACCGCAGCCGTGCCTCGCGCTCGTCGAGATGCGTGAACGGGGCGAGCTTCGCTCATTGCCTTTCGGGGTACAAGAAGCTACCGTTGGAACAGGGTTACCGCGACGCTGTTGACACTACCTGATACCCGTAGGGCAAGGGTTAGGAGAACGGACAGCCGACAGCGTGGCGGTGGAGTGAAACCCCCATTTGCCCGCCCCGCCGCCGAGTCTGGCATGACCTCCGCGTCTGGTAGGACCTCCGAGTCTGACATGACCTCCGAGTGGTGCCCCCGGCAGGATTCGAACCTGCGACCAAGAGATTAGAAGGCTCCTGCTCTATCCCCTGAGCTACGGAGGCGGGCCTTGCAAGGCTACCGCAGCGAGCCGGCGATGCCCGGGAAGGTCAGAGCGCCTTCGCCAGCGCCGTGAGCACCTGGCTCAGCGTCGGAACACCCGCGGCGCGGAAGACTTCGGCGTCGGCGGCATCCAGCACGATCACTGTCGGAGTCGAGCGGATGCCGGCTCGCTCGGCCTCCGGAGAGTGTTGGGCGACATCTAGTTCCGCGATCGTCAACGCGGGCACCAGCTTCGATGCCTGGTCGAGAATTGCGCGCGTCTGGATGCACGGATCGCAGAACGACGACGCGAAAAAAAGGAGCTTCACGGCAGTGACAACATCCGACCCCGGGAAGAGATTCCCGGGCTACTGGCGGTCGCCGCGGTCCTCTGGATCGTCCATCGGCTCGCTGTCTTTCGCGTCGAAGGCATAGGTGACGTGATACTGCTCGCCCACCTCGACCCACGAGACGATGGTGTAGTCGGTGAGGGTCTCTTTGCCACCGACGGCCGTGAGCACGGTGATCTCGGCGTCGAACGCGCCGTTTGTGCTGATGCGGTGGTCGGTCTGACCGTCGTTGGGTCCGTCGACGTAGATCACGAGGTACTCGGCGCCCTTGGCGATGGTCGGCTGTGTTTCAGTCATAGTCGTTCATATTACGTTGACCGGGGCGGGTGGTTCAGCGGAGGATCAACCCGACGATGCCGAAGACCGCCGAGACGGCAGCGATCAGGAGCGCGATGCCGATGATCACGCGATGGACGGTGAGGAACTTCGTGGGCTTTCCGGCAGCATCCCGAGCCCGCGCGTCGTTTGCGACCCGCCGGTAGAAGGTCGGCCAGACCGTCACGCCGAAGACGGCATTGACGAGGAGCAGGATGCTGAGGACGACAGTCACAGTGCAAGCCTAAGCATCGCAATCTTGGTCTTCGTCATATACATAGCTCAGCTATATAGTTTTGCTATATAATCGTGAAATGAAAACATCCCGTCCGCTCGTCGAGCGACTGATCGTCGAGTCCAACAGGCTGACTCGGATCGCCGCCCTCGCCACCGGAACGACCACTCCCGCCGCGATCTGGCGCACGCTGTCGATCCTCTCGTCTGACGGGTCGATGCGCATCGGCGACCTCGCCCGCGCAAGTCGTGTCACCCAACCGACGATGACGAAGCTGGTGCAGAGCCTCGCGGAAGACGATCTCATTCTTCGAATCGCCGACGTCGACGACTCCCGCGCCTGGCTCATCGCTGCGACTCCGAAGGGCCTCTCGGCGCTCGACGCCTGGCGGGTCGAACTCGGCGAGGCCCTTCAACCGATGTTCGCGGACCTCAC
>JAYVNU010000312.1:0-3009 GCA_043758345.1 Lacisediminihabitans sp. | reverse complement strand
GCTGCACGATCAGGTGACTGAGCAGCTGGAGTCGGAGGTAGGCGTCCGGGGTGGATGTGGGCGGAGCGTCGAGGTCGATCTCGACGGTGAGGAAGTCCACGGTGACCCTGCGCCGCGGATCGCCGCCCACCACGGAGGCGAAGTCCGCCGGAGCGATGTGTCGGTCGCGGCCCGCCGGGAAGCCCCCGAGCGTCGGAGAGCGGAACCAGGTGTCGAGCACGGTGCCGTCGGCAGCTGTCGTGACGAGTCCATAGCCCCAGGCCGATCGTTCAGTCATGTCCCAAGGTTAGCGATGCCGGATCCCTCCGACCGTGCACGGCTCTCGGGCGACCGAGGTCTTTGCCGGATAGGCTATGCCGGTGCAAGTTGAGCATCCGACCGTCGCCGAACTCGACCTCTCGGCGTCATCCATCGACATCACCCGTCAGCTCTGCGACATCGAATCGGTGTCTGGCAACGAGCGGGGCGTCGCCGATGCGATCTGGGCGAGCCTCACTCAGCTCCACCACCTCGACCTCAGCCGGGACGGTGACGCCATCGTCGCCCGCACGACGCTCGGCCGTGATCGTCGCGTGGTCATCGCCGGGCATCTCGACACTGTTCCGGTGAACCACAATCTCCCGACCCGGTGGCAGGAGGACGGCACATTCCTCTGGGGCCGTGGAACGGTCGACATGAAGGCTGGCGTGGCCGTTCAGCTCAAGCTCGCGGTCGAGCTCACGGAGCCGGCCGCCGATATCACCTGGATCTGGTATGACCACGAAGAGGTGGAATCCGAGCTCAACGGACTCGGGCGTCTCGCCCGAATTCGGCCGGAGCTGCTCGAGGGCGATTTCGCCATCCTCGGCGAACCGACGAACGCGTCGATCGAGGGCGGATGCAATGGCACGATGCGGGCGGAGTTGCGGACCCACGGCGTTCGCGCCCATTCGGCAAGGGCCTGGGTCGGACACAATGCGATCCATGATGCGGCGCCGATCCTCGCCATCCTCGCAGCCTATGAGCCCCGCCAGGCCGATGTCGACGGACTCGTCTACCGCGAGGGACTCAACGCGGTCGCCATCACCGGCGGGGTCGCCGGCAACGTGATTCCGGACGAGTGCGTCATCACCGTCAACTACCGCTTTGCACCGGATCGTTCCGCCGCAGACGCCGAGGCGCACCTCCGTGAGGTCTTCGACGGCTTCGAACTCGCGGTGACGGACAGCGCCGAAGGAGCCCGACCGGGGCTCACGGCGCCGCTCGCGCGCGACTTCCTCGGGGCGGTCGGCGGAGAAGCAAAACCCAAGTACGGCTGGACGGATGTCGCCCGCTTCTCGGCCTTGGGAATCCCGGCGGTCAACTACGGACCCGGGGATCCGCTGCTCGCCCACGCCGACGATGAGAGGGTCGCGGTCGACCAGATCACCGAGTGCGAGCGCGGACTCCGGGCGTGGCTCAGCGCGTGATCGAGGCGCCGTCCCGATCGAGTTCACCGGGCGCGACACCGCCGCGGTCGAACCGTGCGCGTGGTCGAGGCGGCGCAGTGTCGCGCGCATTTCGTGTGCGCTACCGCGTCACCCCCTGGTGGTTCAGAGTCTTCGTCATCTGGGGACTGTCGCGCATGGTTACGACGACGCTCATCCAGCTCTTCGCGAGTTTCCAGCCGCAGAACCCCTGGACCGGCGCGCAGCCCGACTACTTCTCGTTCGCGCAGTTGTGGGACAGCACCTGGTACCACATCGTCGCGGTCAGCGGGTACCCGACGACGCTTCCCCTCGATACCGCCGGGCACGTCGAGCAGAACACGTGGGCGTTCTTGCCGGCGTACCCCGCGCTGGTGCGCGGCATCATGGTCGTGACATCTCTACCCTGGGACTTCGTTTCGGTCGTCGTGTCGTTCGCGTTCTCGCTCGGGGCCGCTCTCGTCTTCTTCCGCATGATGCGACTCGTCATGCCGGCCGCCACCGCGCTTTTCTCGGTGGTGCTGTTCTGCGCCGCGCCGCTCTCGCCCATCCTGCAGGTCTCCTACGCGGAGTCGATGTTCCTGTTCTTCCTGGCCGTCGCCCTCTTCCTGCTGATGACCCGTCGGTATCTGTGGATGCTTCCGATCATCGCGATCGCGGGTTTCACGCGACCGAGCGAGCTCGCACTCGCTCTCGCGCTCGGGCTGCATGTGGCGCATCGCTGGTTGACCCGACGCACCGATCCGTTCCCCCCGCGCGAGCGCGTGCTCTCCATCGTCGCGACCGGATTCAGTCTGGTCGTCGGGTTCGCCTGGCCCGTGATCGCCTGGGTCTCGACCGGCAGTGCGAACGCGTATACGGATACCGAACTCGCCTGGCGAGCGGACTACGTCGGGTACCAGAACCTGTTGCCCTTCGACGCGTGGTTGCAGGGTGGCGAATTCTGGGCGAGGATGTGGGGGATCGGCCCGCTCGTCTACGTGCTCATCGGGCTGCTGGTCGTCGCATTCGCCCTGCTGCTGTTCATCGGCCCGGTGCGTCGCCTCGGGATCGACCTGCGCCTCTGGATTGCGAGCTACGGGCTCTATCTCCTTGCGGTGTTCTTCCCGCAGTCGAGTACTTTCCGGCTCCTCGTTCCGATGTTCCCCCTCCTCGGGGCTGCCGCCCACCCTAAATCGACGGTGTATCGCGTCTCGCTCGTGGTGCTGATGATCGCCGGACAGTACGGCTGGCTCTACATCTGCTGGTGGTACGACGGCTACGACTGGACCCCGCCGTGACATCGTCGGCTCCCCGCGGATTCGGAGATAGCGCAGGGGTACGGGATAATAGAACCAATTCCACGAAAGGGGATCACCCATGGCAGCCATGAAGCCGAGGACCGGAGACGGGCCGATGGAGGCTGTTAAGGAGGGTCGTCTCATCATCGTGCGCGTTCCGCTCGAGGGTGGGGGGCGGCTCGTCGTCTCCGTCAATGACGCCGAAGCGAAAGAGTTGCACGACGCACTTGCCGGGGTCGTGACGGTCGCCTAGCGACCCGCACACCCGACGCTCGCTGCTACCG
>JAYVNU010000311.1:0-9374 GCA_043758345.1 Lacisediminihabitans sp. | reverse complement strand
CCTGGAAGCACCCCTCGAGGGCCATGGTCATCGACTCGAGATAGACCGTGGTGTGGTTGTCGACCACGCCCTTCGGGAGGCCCGTCGTGCCACTGGTGTAAAGGTAGGTGAGGGTCGCCCGATCCGGGATGAGTACCTCCGCTCGGCAATGGAGTACTGAACCACCGCCATCCGTGCTCCGGAGTCGTGAAGCACATGGGCGATCTCGTCGGGACGCCAGCCGAAGTTCAGCGGAACGCAGACGAGACCCGTCTTCGCGCAGGCGTAGGAGGTGATGAGGAAGTCGATGCGGTGTCCGGCCGCCTTGCTCGGGCGCGGCGACGGTCCGAAACGTCCGTCGAGAAGCCACCTTTCGACGATTGCCTGCGTGAAGCCAGCAAGAGTGGCTTCTCGGTCCGCCTCGGCGACCGAATTGCCCAACCCAGGCCCGAATCGCCAGCCCCGGCGGCCGAATCGCCCCGGTCCTCTCGAGGAGCGACAGCGACCCTTCGCGCTCGTCGTCACTCCGGATAGGATCGGAGAAAGTGAATTGCGAATCACAAAAGAGGTCAGAGTGGACTTTTCGGAACTACCAGAGCACGACGGACTCATCGAGGCCGTCGGATCGATCGTTCGTCCGTTCGGGGGGAAGTACTATGCCGAACACTCCCTGAACCGCGAGCCATGCGACGAGGTGTGGCTGGCTCTGGGTGCGGCTGGGTTCGTCGGCGTCAACATCCCGGAGCAGTACGGCGGTGGCGGCGGGGGGATGTACGAACTCGCGCTGGTGTGTGAGGAATCTGCTGCTCAGGGTGTTCCGCTGCTTCTGATGCTCGTCTCGGCCGCGATCTCCGCCGAGGTAATCACCAAATACGGCACCGACGCCCAGCGTGAACGCTGGCTCCCCTCGCTCGCTGACGGCACCTCGAAGGTGGTCTTCGCGATCACCGAACCGGGAGCCGGATCCAACACTCGGACGATGTCGACGTCCGCCCGGCGCGACGGCGACGATTGGGTGCTCTCCGGGTCTAAGTACTACATCTCGGGAGTGGATGAAGCGGACGCCCTGCTCGTCGTCGCGCGCACCGGCACGGATGCGAAGGGGGCCGCAACTCTGTCATTGTTCCTCGCGCCGTCGGACGCCCCCGGCCTCGAGAAGACGCGAATCGAGATGGACATCCTGCTGCCGGAGAAGCAATACACGCTGTTCTTCGACGACGTTCGGCTGCCGGCCGATGCACTGGTCGGCGAGGCGGACGCCGGCTTCCAACAGGTCTTTCACGGGCTGAATCCGGAGCGCATCATCGGCGCGGCGATCTGCATCGGAATGGCGCGGTTTGCGCTCGCGCAGGCCTCGAGATACGCGACAGAGCGCGAGGTCTGGGGCGTTCCGATCGGCTCGCATCAGGGAATCTCCCATCCCCTCGCGAAGGCCGCGATGGAGACGGATCTCGCCGCGCTGATGGTGCGGAAGGCGGCGTGGCTTCACGACAACGGGATGCCGGCCGGCGAGGCATCCAACACGGCGAAGTATGCGGCGGCGGAGGCGGCCCTCGCCGCGATCGACGCGGCGATCCAGACTCACGGCGGCAACGGTCTCTCCCACGAGTACGGGCTCGTTCCGTACTGGGGGATGGCGCGGATGCTGAGGATCGCACCGGTCAGTCGCGAGATGATCCTCAACTACATCGCGCAGCACAGCCTGTCGTTGCCGCGGTCGTACTGAGTTATTCGCCGGAGGTCCCCACCCGCAGCGCCGCGCTCGCCATCGCCGAGACCGACTCGAGTAGCTCGTCGGGCGGCAGTGGGTTGTCATAGGTGCAGATCGAGGTGATCAGGGCGAGCACCGCCTGCACGACGGTTCGTAGTTCGAGATCACTCGCCGAAGGGGCGACAATTGCGCACTGCTCGATCCATTCTTCGACGAAGCGGCGCTGCTGACGACGGGTCTCCCTCAACTGCTTCGGCGGCAGATTTCCGGCATCGCGGAGATAGACGGTGACGAGCGAACGGTTCGCGAGCACGATCCCGGTCTGGCGACGCACCATCGCGTCGAGCAGTCCTTGCCCGCTTTCGGAGGCCACGATCTCGCGCGTTCCGACCCGCATCGCCTCGACGACGCCGTCGAGGAAGGCCCCGAGGATCGTGGCCTTCGAGTCGAAATGCCGGTAGACGCCGGATCCGACGATGCCCGCCGCCGCTCCGATCTGCGCCATGCTCACCGACGAGTACCCGTGCTCTGCCATGAGGTCGGCGGCCGAGAGGAGGATGCGCTGGCGGCGTTCGGCTCCGCGAGTCGACTTGGACAGTGCGGGGAGCAGTTCCGTCATCGCGGCGGATCTTCAGCGACATGATGGGGCGGGCGCCCGGCGCTCGCTGCTCCCGCGAAGACCTGGGCGATCGACATCCACTCCGCCGCCCCCCCCGGCGTCACCTGCAGTGCGGTGTCGAACAGATGACGCCGCTGGGTATCGCGCGTGATGACGCCGAGGTGGCAGACATGCCGCGCCCGATCGGTGATGGGATGCATCAGGTCGAGAGTGTCGTAGACGTCCTGGCCGTGAGCCCAGGTCTCCATCAGTCGTGCCGTAGCGGATGACGCCGCGCTCATCGGCGGCCCGAACCAGGGCGTTCGCGCGCTCGGGCCGACCTCTGCGTACGCCCGGCCCAGCGCGGAACGGCTCATCTTGAACCAGGAGAGCACTTCGGCCGGCGGCATCTCGCGACGATCGTGACTCGCGCGGTCCACGTAGTCGTCTCCCGCGGCGAGCAGTTCCGCGCCGACATCAGCAAACGCCTCAGGGTGCGTGAAACCGAGCGCGGCGATCTCGTCGAAGAATGCGAGATGCACGACCTGGTCGTGAATGTTCCAGCCGGCCGCCGGCGTCACGAGCGACCACTGATCGTCGCTCAACCCGGCAAGCACACCGGTGAGATCCAATGCCTCCGCGGCGAGGTCGTCGAGGAGAATGCGCCAGGTCGCGTCATCCATGCTCGTCCGATTTCGCATCGAGCCCGCGAGATTCCGCTGTCATTGGCCAGCCTTCCAGGGCCGAGTCTAGCCAATGTGAATTGCGGATCACACGGTCCGGTCGGGGACCGGTCACCGAACTCGGCGCGTCGCACCGAAAAGGATTGCAGATGTCGGCAGTGCGTGGTTTGATGCTCGCACGACCGATTCTGCTGATCGGTCCAGCAGACGGTGTCGTCGCTTACCCGCTCACCGACGCCGGCTGTGTCTGTGGTTGTCGCCCGAACAGTGGCATCCATCCTCCCCGCACATCGTCTCCCGAACAGCACCATTCGACGGGCGCGGAAACAACGCGACTCCACGGATGTGGGGCAGCGACCTGACGCGATCTGAGCCCACCCGCCCCTCGTTCACCGTCGGCGATCGATCTACCCCACCCCGGCCCTAAGGACACCCATGTCGAAAAGTCTCACTATCAAAGCGGCAACTCTCGTCGCATCCGTCGCCCTGCTCGGAGGCACAGCCTGGCTCGCTTCCGGTGCCACTGGCGCGTACTTCAGCGATTCGAAGCCCGGAACGATCTCCGGAACGGTCGGTAACGTGCACGTCTCCACGAACGGCGGCTACGGCACCAACGGTTCGGACCTGATCTTCACCAACCTGCTCCCCGGCGAAGCCCAGACGGTCAGTTTGAACTACACCAACACCGGATCGGGCGCGGAGGACATCTACCTCATCTTCCCCAACGCAACGGCGTTGAGTGCGCTCAACAACCTCGGAACCTATGGAGAGGCGCACCTGTCGGCCAACGGCAATGCGCTCTTCGACTCGGCCAACTTGAACGACCGAGTCTCGACCTGCGGACCGTTGCTTCCGAGCGGATGTTGGCCGCTCAAGTCGCAGTACAAGCTGGTGAGCAGTCTCTCGGCCGGCGCGACGGGAACAGTGTCGCTCAGCTTCAGCTACCCGAGCAAGACCAAGACCCAGGCGCCGCAGTATGCGCCGGCTCCGGTCTGGAACACGTACCCGGTGACCGGACAGAACACCGTCGACGCTGCGGATGGCAGCGGAAATGGTCTCCCGTATGCGATCGTCGCGACCCAGCACGGCATCACGCCCGGCCAGTAGCCGCTAGCCGGATGTCGCGCCACCGCTGGTGCGGCATCCGGCATCCGCTCGCTTCCGAATGAAAGGTCGACTGTGACTCGACGAAAGATCCTCGCGCTCGCCGTCGTGGCTATTGTCGCGCTCGGAAGCTTTGCCCTCGTCATCTCAGGGGTGCTGCCCTACCGCATCTACATCGTGCACACGGGTTCGATGTCGCCGACGATCCCGTCGCGCAGCGCGGTCATCGTGCGGGTGGGCGACTATCGGGTCGGGCAGCCGGTCTCGTTCCTCGAGCAGGGTGGTGTGGTCACCCATCGACTGGTGAGCATCGACGCGGCCGGCACGGTCACCACGAAGGGAGACGCGAACACCACCACAGACCCGTGGACGCTGAAACGCAGTGCGATCATCGGCGGCGTCGTCGCGTCCCCACCAGAGCTCGGCTATTGGCTGATGTACCTGAAGAACCCGTTCGGGTTGGCCTCGATCCTGCTCAGCGTTCTGGTCTGCTGGCAGTTATGGTCGGTCGGACGGATGTCGCCCGCCTCCGCCCCGGCGCGCGCAAGTGAGCGCGACCGAGAGCGCCCCTTCGGCAGGGCAACCGCGGCGCATCGTCGGCGACGCCGCGCCTTCCGGTCACCCGTCGGAGCCTGACCTCCCGAAAGCCGCCCGTAACATCCCCCGTTAGGCTTTCCAGAATGACCACGCCCTTCCTCGTTTCCGACGCTGTCGCCGACGCTCTCGCCAACCACCGCCCCGTTGTCGCCCTCGAGTCCACCATCATCTCCCACGGGCTCCCGCGGCCGAGAAATCACGAGGCGGCCATCGAGTTCGAGCAGATTCTGCTGGATGCCGGTGTCACCCCGGCGACAGTGGCCGTGCTCGACGGCATCCCCCGCATCGGACTGGATGCCGACGGCGTTCGCCGCATCGCCGAGGAGGACCTCGCGAAGGCCAGCGTTCGCGACCTTCCGATCCTGGCTGCGGCCGGGGCATCCGGAGCGACGACCGTTGCGGCCACCGCGCATCTCGCCGCGAAGGCCGGCGTGCGCGTCTTCGCGACCGGCGGGCTCGGGGGAGTCCACCGCGGAGCGAGCTCGACGTTCGACGAATCCGCCGACCTCTCCACCCTGGCGGTCACCCCGATCACGGTCGTCAGCGCCGGGGTCAAGTCGGTGCTCGACATCGCGGCGACCCTCGAACGCCTTGAGACCCTCAGCGTTCCGGTCGTCGGCTACCGCACCATGACCTTCCCGAGCTTCTGGCTCACCGAGTCGGCCTTCACCCTCGACTGGTCGGTGGATTCCGCGGCACAGATCGCGAAGATCATGCGGAGCCAGGACGAGCTCGGCCACGGCCAGGGCATCGTGGTCGCGAACCCGATCCCGCGCGAGCAGCAGTGGGACCCGACCGAGCACGACCGGGTACTCACCGCCGCACTCGAAGCCGCAGACCTCGCCGGAATGCACGGCAAGGCGGTCACCCCATTCCTCCTCGGCTGGATCGTGAACGCCTCCGAGGGCCGCAGTCTCGAGGTCAACCTCGACCTCGCGCGCAACAATGTTCGGCTGGCGGCACAGATCGCGACCGAGTGGTCGGCACTCGCCAAAAAATGAACGACAGAGCGTAATGAAAGACCGCATCGTCGTCTTCGGCGACGTGATCGACGACATCGTGGTCGTTCCGCAGCACGCTGTTCGGCCCGACACCGACACGGCGTCGTCGATCCGCTCCCGGGCCGGCGGCTCGGCGGCGAATGCAGCGGCGTGGATGTCGTCCCTCGGCGCGCACGTCGACTTCGTCGGCATAGTGGGCGCCGGTGATGCGCCGCGGCACGCCGCACTCCTCGAGTCGCGCGGTGTGACGCAGCATCTCGCCGAGCATCCGTGCCTCCCGACCGGCACGATCGTCGTCATCGTCGACGGCGAGACCCGCACCATGCTGACCGAGACCGGGGCGAATGCTGCCCTCACCGCCGATTCGGTGGAGGATTCAATGCTGGATGCCGCGGCCGTCATCCACTTCACCGGCTACAGCCTCTTCGGCTCGAGCGAGCGCGCCGATGCCGTTCGCCGGCTGCTCCAGCGCGCCGACGACCGCGGGGTGCAGGTCTCGGTCGACCCGGGCTCCGCGGGGTTCATCACCGACTTCGGCGTCGAGCACTTTCTCGACACCGTGGATGGCGCGACCTTCCTCTTCCCGAACCTCGGCGAGGGGCGGCTGCTGACAGGGCTCGACGACCCGACGGCGGTCGCCCGCAGCCTCGCCAAGCGGTTCGCGGTCGTCGCCCTCACCCTCGACACCGATGGCGTACTGGTGGCCGTTCGCGGCGAGGGACTCGAGCGCGTCGACGCGACCCCGGTCACGATCGTCGACCCGATCGGAGCGGGTGACGCGTTCGCGGCGGGATTCCTCGCGGCCTGGGTGGCGAGCGACGAGTCGAATCTGCTCACGAGGGCCGCGGCATCCGCTTCAAGAGGTGTCGCCGCTGGCGCTCTCGCCGTCGCGACTATCGGGGGGCGCCCGCTCTCCTGACCTGTTCGTAGGCCTCGAGCGCCTCGACGCGGGAGAGGCGCAGGTCGACGATCGGGGCAGGGTAGTCGTCGGTGTCCAGCTCGGGGATATACCTGCGCTGGTACTCCCGCGACCTGTCGAACTTCTCGGCCTGCAGTTCGGGATTGAACACGCGGAAGTAGGGCGCGGCATCCGCTCCGGAGCCGGCGACCCACTGCCAGTTCGCCGGATTGTTCGCCTCGTCGGCATCCACTAGGCAGTCCCAGAACCACTTCTCCCCGATGCGCCAGTCGACCAGCAGATTCTTGATCAGCAGCGAAGCGACCACCATACGAACGCGATTGTGCATGTAGCCGGTCTGCCAGAGTTCACGCATGCCGGCGTCGACGAGCGGGATTCCCGTCCTGCCCATCTGCCACGCCTTCAGCAGGGTCGCCGAGGGCTTCGACCAGGGAAAGGCGTCGAAATCCGGTCGGAAGTTCTTCGTCGGAAGTTCGGGGGAGTGGAACAGGATGTTCCAGTTGAACTCCCGCCAGCCGACCTCCCGCAGAAATTTCGGCGCGTTTCGTTTCGCCGCAGCCGACAGCTCGCCGTGCTGCACCCGATGCCAGATCTGGAATGGGCTTATCTCACCGAACCTCAGGTAAGGGGAGAGTCGCGAGGTCGAATTCTTGGCCGGGATGTCGCGCCCGGCGGCGTAATCGTCGAGCCCGTCGTCGATGAAGTCCTCGAGTCGTTGGTGCGCGCCGGCCTCACCGGGAGTCCACTCGGCGGCGATCCCGGCCGACCAGTCGGGTGCTGTCGGCAACAGGTTCCAGTCGTCGATTGAGTCGGAGTCGACGTCAGAAAAACCGTCGAGCGACCGCGGCGAGGGCAGTGGCTCCCTCGGTTCGCTCTGCTCGAGGCAGGCCCTCCAGAATGGCGTGAACACCTTGAACGGGGTGCCGCCGCCCGTGGTGACGGTCCACGGCTCATGCATCAGGCTGCCCTGGAAACTCTGGGCGTCGAGGCCGCTGGCGCGCAGGGATATCTTGAGCGCGGCATCCACGTTCCGCTGAGGTCCGCCGTAGCGACGGTTCCAGAAGACGGCTCCGGCACCGGTCTCCTTTACCAGCCTCGGCACCTCCTTCTCGGCGGCTCCGCGACGGAGCACAAGGTTGCCGCCGAGGCTCTCGATGTGTTCGCCAAGCGAGACGAGGCTGTGGTGCAGCCACCACTTGGTCGCACTTCCGAGTGGACGGATGTCGACGCTGTCCTCATCGAGAAGGTAGAGCACCACGATGCCCACCCCACGGTCTATGGCGGCCCGAAGCGCCGGGTTGTCGGCCAGCCGCAGGTCGTCGCGCAGCCAGACGATGCTGGGGCCATCGTGCGAATCTGCCGTCGTGTCAGCCATGATTCTTACAGTACGGGTGGATCGGCGAAGCGCTAGTGCGTCCCGGTCAATCCGAAGGAGTCGGCTCGGCGAGACGCACCTTGTCACAGAGCAGGGTGAGGGTCGCGAGCTCGGACTCGTCGAGCGCCGTGCCGACTCGCGCGACGATCGAGTCCATGTGACTGCGTGCCGTGCGGTGGAACATCCGGAAGCCCTCATCGGTGAGGTGCACGATCACGCCCCGGGCATCCGTCGGGTCGTCGATCTTCTCCACGAGGCCGCGCGCGGCGAGACGGTCGACCATTCGCGAGATGCTCGGCTGGGTGATGAGAAGGTGATCGTTCAGCCCGCGAATGCGCGTTCGCCGATCTGGCTGGCGTGACAGGTTGAACAGCACGTCGTATTCATTGAGTGAAATCTCCCCGCTCGGAAAAGCGGTGTGCAGATAGCGCATCACCGACACCTGCGCTCGGAAGAGTGCCTCCCAGGCCGCAACTACGACCACCTTTTCGCTCACGGGGCTCCTGCCGTCCAGTCTCAGGAATTTCAGACTTGTGGAAATTACACAGTGGCACAGACGGGCCCGTGTCGCGACATTGGGGTGCGCGCGGCGGTTTCGGATGCCCGCTGATGTGGCGAGAATGGAGCCATGAGACTCGGAATCCACTTTATGAATTTTACGCTCCCGGGCGAACCGGCCGCGCTCGCGGGAATCCTCGGGGACACTGCCAAAATCGCCGACGAGGGTGGATGTTCGTCGTTCACCCTGATGGACCACTGGTTTCAGATGGAGCAGTTCGGTAACGCACACGATCCGATGCTCGAGGGCTACACCTCGCTCGGATACGTCGCTGGCCTGACGAAGAAGATGCGTCTCGGCCTGCTCGTCACCGGAGTCACCTACCGCCATCCCGGGCTGCTCGCGAAGACTGTGACCACCCTCGATGTGCTCTCCGGCGGGCGGGCGATGCTCGGGATCGGCGCGGCCTGGTATGAACGGGAGCATCTCGCCCTCGGCGTGCCGTATCCGTCGATGAAGGAGCGCTT
Source organism: Lacisediminihabitans sp. (assembly GCA_043758345.1). Lineage (GTDB taxonomy): Bacteria > Actinomycetota > Actinomycetes > Actinomycetales > Microbacteriaceae > Lacisediminihabitans. Next base: position 381 of record JAYVNU010000311.1, on the reverse strand, counting down.
CCTGCGCCTTGAGGAGACTCTGCAGATCTGCAAGCAGATGTGGAGCCCGGATGAGGGACCCTACGACGGCACCTACTACCAGCTCGCCGAGACGATCTGTTCGCCGCCGCCCATTCAGAAGCCCGGTCCGTTCATCATGATTGGCGGAAGTGGTGAGCAGAAGACGCTCAAACTCGTCGCGCGCTACGGGGACGCGTGCAACCTGTTCGCGCCGGATCCGTCGGTGGTGGAGCACAAGCTGCACGTGCTGCGCAGGCATTGCGACGACGAGGGACGCGACTACGCAACGATCGAGAAGACGATCATCTACGGAACGGATCCGCTGGAGGATGTGGATGCATTCCTCGCGGTGATGCAGACCTACGCCGCCCTCGGGATCGA
>JAYVNU010000310.1:0-3033 GCA_043758345.1 Lacisediminihabitans sp. | reverse complement strand
CCCAGGACATGATCATCGGGCTTCACCACTTGACGACGTTGAAGGATGGTGTCGTCGGCGAGGGCCGCGCGTTCTCCTCTATCGCAGAGGCGATCCTCGCGTTCGACCAGCATTCGGTCGACCTCAACGCGAAGGTACGCATCCGCCTGTCGGATGTCGTCTTCGCCGAGGGCGAAGAGCCCGTGAACTACGAGGCCGGCAAGCCGGTACTGGTGACCACCAGCCTCGGTCGCGCCATCTTCAACGAGACCCTGCCGTCGGACTACCCGTACGTCGAGGCCGTCGCCGACAAGGGCCAGCTCTCCGCGATCGTCAACGATCTCGCCGAGCGGTACCCCAAGGTGGAGGTTGCCGCAGCACTCGACCGCATCAAGGACGCCGGATTCCACTGGGCGTCGCGCTCGGGAGTCACCGTCGCCCTGTCTGACGTTCTGACGCCGCCCAACAAGCGCCAGATCATCGAGGGCTACGAGAAGCAGGCCTCGAAGGTGCAGACCCAGTTCGAGAAGGGACTCACGACCGACGCCGAGCGTCGGCAGGAGCTCATCGAGATCTGGAACAAGGCAACGGCCGAAGTCGCCAAGGCGATGGAAGACAACATGCCCGCCGACAACACGATCAACCGCATGGTCACCTCCGGTGCCCGCGGCAACTGGATGCAGGTTCGCCAGATCGCCGGCATGCGTGGACTCGTGTCGAACCCGAAGGGTGAGATCATTCCACGCCCGATCATCTCGAGCTACCGCGAGGGGCTCTCGGTCGCCGAATACTTCATCGCGACTCACGGTGCTCGCAAGGGCCTCGCCGACACGGCGCTCCGCACGGCAGACTCCGGGTACCTGACGCGTCGTCTCGTGGATGTCTCGCAGGATGTCATCATCCGCGAAGACGACTGCGGCACGACCAAGGGTCTCGATATGCCGATCGCAGCTCAGGATGCGTCCGGCAAGTGGGTGCTCGACGTCAACGTCGAGAACTCGGTCTACGCGCGCAGCCTCGCCGCTGATGCGGTGAATGACAAGGGTGAGGTCGTCGCTCCTGCCGGTGCCGACGTCGGGGACGTTCTGCTCGACACGCTGCTCGCTGCCGATGTTCACAACATCAAGGTGCGTTCGGTGCTTACCTGTGAATCCGCCGTCGGTGTGTGTGCGACCTGCTACGGCCGTTCGCTCGCAACCGGAAAGCTCGTCGATATCGGAGAGGCCGTCGGCATCATCGCGGCCCAGTCGATCGGTGAGCCCGGAACGCAACTCACGATGCGTACCTTCCACACCGGTGGAGTCGCCTCCGCCGATGACATCACGCAGGGTCTTCCTCGCGTCACCGAGCTGTTCGAGGCTCGCACCCCCAAGGGTGCGTCCCCGATCGCGGAGGCTGCCGGAAAGATCACGATCGAAGACACGGACCGCAGCCGCAAGCTCATCCTGACCCCCGACAACGGTGACGAGCCGATCGCCTACCCGGTGCTCAAGCGCGCGACTCTGCTCGTCGAAGACGGACAGCACGTCGACCTCGGCCAGCAGCTGCACATCGGTGCGATCGACCCGAAGGAGGTTCTTCGTGTCCGCGGTGTTCGCGCCGTGCAGATCCACCTCGTCAGTGGTGTGCAGGGTGTCTACCGTTCACAGGGTGTGCCGATTCACGACAAGCACATCGAGGTCATCGTTCGCCAGATGCTCCGCAAGGTGACTGTCGTCGACCACGGTGACACCGGGCTGCTTCCGGGTGAGCTCGTCGACCGCCTCAAGTACAACGAGCTCAACCGCTCCGCGCTCACCGAGGGCAAGAAGACGGCATCCGCTCGCCAGGAGGTCATGGGGATCACCAAGGCGTCCCTCGCGACCGAGTCGTGGCTGTCGGCCGCGTCGTTCCAGGAGACCACGCGTGTTCTCACGCAGGCCGCCATGGAAGGCAAGTCCGACCCGCTGATGGGGCTCAAGGAGAACGTCATCATCGGAAAGCTCATCCCCGCCGGAACGGGACTGCCGCGGTACCGCAACGTCTCTGTCGAGGCGACGGAAGAAGCGAAGGCCGAGCGCTACCCGAACCGCATCTTCACGGACGACTCGGTGTTCAGCGAGTCCGACCTGAGCTTCGTCGACTTCGACAGCTTCTCGTCGGATGACTACACGCCCGGAACGTACAACTAAGCAGTAGCTCGACGGATGGCTCTCCACTTCGGTGGGGAGCCATCCGTCGTTTAATGGTGCGCCTACCCCCTAAAGCGGGACTGTCTGCCCTAGACACGCCGGGATACCGTTGGATATCCGGGGGGAATCGTCGCTGAGACCCGTCATCCCGGACCGCGCGCGTCCATTGGAGAAGCTTCATGTCGTCCCTGGCTGAGATCCTCATCATCCGCGGCCTCATGCCCATTGAGAGTCTCGACCTCATCACCGGTGACATGGCCGACGACGAGTTAAAGATCATCAACATGGTCGACGCCGGCGTCATCACAGATGCACAGGTCGCGTCCGCGCGGGCTGCCCAGGCCGGGCTCCCGTTCGTCGAACTCGTCGAGTATCCGATCGATCGCGCCGCCGTCGCCATCGTGTCGGCGGCCCTCTGCCGTCGCCATAATCTGCTCCCGATCGCCGTCGCCGGGGACCGGATCCTGATCGCGATGTCGAACCCCGGTGACGTCTTCGCCCTCGACGACGTTCGCGCCGCGACTCACATGCGAGTCGAGGTGGTCGTCGCCGAGCGCAGCGATCTCAAGAATGCGATCAATCGTTTCATCCGCGCCGATGGTGAGCTCGACGAGCTGACAGCGGCGATCGAGGAAGAAAATCGCCCGACCACCGCGGCGCTGGTGCCGACCAACGAGGCGCACGACGACGACGCGCCGATCGTGCGATTCGTGAATCTGCTCATCAGCCAGGCGATTCAGGACCGGGCGTCGGACATCCACATCGAGCCAGCCGAGCACGACATGCAGGTGCGCTACCGCATCGACGGCGTGCTGCACGAGATGCAGCGCGCACCGAAGAACATCCAGAACGGCGTGACGTCGCGTCTCAAGATCATGAGCGA
>JAYVNU010000309.1:0-3037 GCA_043758345.1 Lacisediminihabitans sp. | reverse complement strand
CCGCGTACGCGAGAACGAGCGGCGGACTGGGCTTCTTCTTGAAGATGTTGACGAGCGACAGCACGAATCCGATGATCGCCGCCGGGATCCAGATGATCGGGATGAACCAGCCGACCGCAGCCCCTCCGAGCAACACCGCAAAGCTGATGAGGATCTTCACCATCGTGTCTTCGTAGGTCATGCGATCGGTGTCGTTCGCCGTCGCCGAGGGCTGGCTGTAGAGCTCGGTGAGCTGCTGGGCCGAAAGATCTTGGGTCGACGCCGATGAGGGGGCCGGGAACTTGCCACCGATGTTCGCGCGGTTCGAGAACGCCGGGGAATTGTTGAACGCTGGGTTCGAGGATGCCATGAGTCAAAACTACCTGATCGCGGCGCGTATCAGGCTGGGGATCCGCCGAGTCCGGGCTATGGTTCGGGCCAGCCATGCGCAGGCGACGATCACGAAGATCGAAACGATCACGACGACGAGGCCGTGGCCGTAGTGGGGGAAGAGTGCGCCGAGAATCAGGCCCGAGATGACCGGGAAGATCGTCACCAGATACGCGACGATCGGCCGCTGTCTCGTCCACAGCCAGCCGACAAGCGGAACGACCAGCAGCACGCTGGCCAGCGGCGAGATGAGCAGCGCGCTGGCGCAGAGGGCGCTCGGGAGCGCGATGACGACTCGCCTGACGCCTATCGAGGGCAGCAGCATCCATCCGAGCACGTGTGCACCGATGCCGATCACGAGCAAATATCCCGTGTAGACGGATGTCGCCTGCACGAGCAGCGCGCCGGCGAACAGCAGCACGAGCGCGGCGACGTACCGACTGCCGTAGCCCCCGGAGCGGAGCGGTATCGACCTCGTCGGCTCGCGCCATCCCTCGGCGGACGACGGACCGCGCTCTGGTGCGGGCGGCGTCTTCTCGGGCTGGGTCACTCGAGGAGCGGTCGTTCGATGCTGTGCCCCTCGAGACCGTTCCCCTCGACGCCGCGCCACTCGAGTCAGGCGTGCGCCGCGATGAGCGCGGACACGAGATAGACGATTGCGGCGACACCGGCGATCGCGAGCAGCAGGCCGAGGCCCAGTTGCCAGTCGACGCGTCGTTCGGCGGGCGCGTCAGAATCGACGACACCCGGACGGATGGCTGGCGGGATGCTCGATTCGACGTCGCGGTCTGCTGCGGGAACCGACGATCCGCAGTGGATGCAGAACTTCCATCGCGCTTCAAGGGCCTGCCCGCAGTTCTCGCACGCGACAGTGACCATGCCGAGCAGGTTACCAACGATGGGCGCGAACCCCCGGATGTTCACCTCCTTCGCCTAGCTTTGGGGGGGTGAAAGTACTCCCGATCGTCATCGCCCACCGCGGAGCAAGCGGGTACCGCCCCGAGCACACGCGCGCCGCCTATGAACTGGCCATAGCGATGGGAGCGGATGCCGTCGAACCCGACCTCGTCGCGACGAAGGACGGTGTGCTCGTCGTGCGGCACGAGAACGAGATCGGCGGGACGACGGATGTCGCGTCGCACCACGAGTTCGCCAGCCGGCGGGCGATGAAATTCGTCGACGGCGCGAAGCAGACCGGCTGGTTCACCGAAGATTTCACCTGGGAAGAACTCTCGACCCTCCGCGCGATCGAACGAATCCCGAAGGTGCGCGAGGGCAACTCCGCGTGGAACGGGCGGGACGGCATCCTTCGGTTCTCAGACCTGCTCACCATGCTGGATTCCGCGCCGCGGCCGGTCGGGCTCGTCGCCGAGATCAAACACGCGACCTACTTCGCGTCGATTGGGCTCCCGCTCGACGAGTTGCTCGCCGCGGAGCTCACCGCAGCCGGGTGGCAGGATGACCGACGGTTGACGGTCGAGAGTTTCGAGAAGTCGGTGCTCGCGAAGGTGCGGGACCGCGGCATCCACGCCCGTTTCGTCTTCCTCGTCGATGCCAAGGGGGCGCCCGCAGACGAGGTCGCGGTGAACGGGACGAAGGCGCGTGAGTACGCCGACTTCCTCACCGCCGACGGGCTCGCGGCTCTCGCGAAAGAAGTCGACGGCATCAGCCTGCACAAGCGGCTGCTGCTACCGAAGGACGCCGGCCCTAAGTCGGTAGCCGAATCGACGATCGTCGCCGAAGCCCATGCCGCCGGTCTCGCCGTCTACTGCTGGACACTCCGCGCCGAGAACAAATTCCTCGGCCGCGGACTGACCAAGGGTCCGGATGCCGCGGCCTTCGGCAGCTGGAAGCGCGAATTCACGACGATCATGCGCACCGGGGTCGACGGGGTCTTCGCCGACCAACCCGATCTGGCGATCGAGGCCAGGGCGTCGCTGCTGGACTGATCCGCTGCTGGACCGATCCGCTGCTGGACTGCGGGGTGCGACCGCGCTGGCCGTGCCCAGCTACAGCGGTTTCCTTCTACCCGCGTCTTCTTCCTCCCATCGAGTGGCCTCCCGGTGGTCGAGCTCGCTTTCGGTTGTCGAGCCCGCTTTCGGTGGTCGAGCTCGCTGAGACCCCTGGCTCGACCCCGTCGAGAAGCCAAAATCAGCCTCGAAACTTCGAAAATTGACCAACAAGAGGCATCTCGACTGCCATCAGCCTGATCTACCGCTCACCGCCGACGACTCGGACAGTGGCTTGTCTACTCCTCCACAGGCATGCGTTCTGGAGGTCTCTCCCTTGGTAAATCCGCAGATCAGGAGATGTTTCGGAGGTCGCGGGAATGTCGGTGGGTGCGAGGAGGCTTTTTTCAAGCCCACCATTCATGCAGCTCTCGGAGTGTCGCTCGGTGACGTCGAGTGCGCGTGGGCATCGGTGGGCGGGTTCTTCCCCGGTCCGTTTCAGCACAGTCTCTTTCAGCACAGTCTCTTTCAGCGGATGCTGCGGGCATGGTCGACTCCGGAGTGTTGGCTGTCGCCCCAGCCATGGCAACCTTCCAGCGCTCTGTCGATGCACCCCGGGTGATCGGGCCGGTCAAGATCTCGACGAGCTCGCCCGCCGAGGCACGACCACCGGGTCTCGACAGCGAGGTATCGACGAACCCGACCACCTTTAGAATTGA
>JAYVNU010000308.1:0-3056 GCA_043758345.1 Lacisediminihabitans sp. | reverse complement strand
TGTGCACGGGTTCGGTGAAGGCATCGAGTCGTACGAAATTGTCGAGCCCCCAGGTGAAGGTCTGCCCGGTGATCAGGTCGGTGACCTCGTACAGCTGGCCGGCCGCGATTCCGAACCGTCGGATATCGAGGTGTACGAGGGTTTCCCTCACCGAATGCGGATCGACATTGGCGACGACGATGATCGCGTCGCCTCCGGGGGTGAATTCCGGGGAGAGGTATTTGCTGTAGACGAGGATCGCGCCATCATCACTCCAGTGCACGTCGAGGTTGCGCAGCTGTCCGAGCGCCGGATGCTCGTTGCGGATCTCATTGAGACGGGTGATGTAAGGCGCAAGCGACCGTCCGGCGGCCTCGGCGGCGGCGAAGTCACGCGGTTTGTACTCGTATTTCTCGTTGTCGATGTTCTCTTCGGATCCCGGGCGGGCGACGCTCTCGAAGAGCTCATACCCGGCGTACATGCCCCAGCTCGGGCTCGCAGTCGCCGCGATGGCGGCGCGCACCTTGTATCCGGCGACACCGCCGAACTGCAGAAACGCGGTCAGGATATCCGGCGTGTTCACGAAGAGATTCGGTCGAAGGAACGCGGCTGTCTCGTCGGAAATACTGGTGAGGAATTCCTCGAGTTCCTCTTTCGTGTTGCGCCAGGTGAAGTAGGTGTATGACTGCTGGAAGCCGACCTGACCGAGTCCCTGCAGCATCGCCGGCGCGGTGAAGGCTTCAGCGAAGAAGACAACCTCGGGAAATTCGGCGTTGACCTCGTGCAGCAGCCACTCCCAGAAGCGCAACGGCTTCGTGTGCGGATTATCGACCCGGAAGATCTTCACCCCGAGACCGATCCAGTATTTCAGGATGCGAAGCACCTCGTTGCTGAGTCCCTCGAAGTCGGTGTCGAAGTTCAGCGGGTAGATGTCCTGGTATTTCTTCGGCGGGTTCTCGGCGAAGGCGATCGTCTTGTCCGGCAGCCTGGTAAACCACTCCGGGTGCTCGGTCACCCATGGGTGGTCGGGCGAGCACTGCAGCGCGAGGTCGATCGCCAGCTCGAGGCCCTCGCGCTTCACGGCCTTCACGAAGACGATGAAGTCGGCGACCGTTCCGAGATCCGGATGGATGGCGTCGTGCCCTCCTTCACCAGATCCGATGGCCCACGGCGACCCCGGGTCGCCGGGTCCGGCGATCAGCGTGTTGTTCGGACCCTTGCGGAAGCTGCGCCCGATCGGGTGGATGGGCGGAACGTAGAGCACGTCGAATCCCATCGCCCGCACTGCCGGAAGTCGCTTGGCTGCGCTGCGGAACGTGCCGCTCTTCCAGCTGCCGTCGCTCTTCAGCTTCGCACCCTCCGAGCGCGGAAAGAATTCGTACCAGCTTCCGCGTCCGGCGCTCGCGCGTTCGACCCTCAGGTCATGCTCGGCCGAGCGGGTGAGCAGCCCTCGTAGCGGCTTCTCGGTGAACTCGGCCGTTACCTCCGGTCGCAGGGCCGCGGCGAAACGCACTTCGGTGGGAGTGCGTTTGGCCGCCATGGCCCTCGCCGCCTCCGCCAGCACCGTGTTGGATGGATCGGCAGACAGAGCCCGTTTCAGCAGGGTCGTGCCGATCAATAACATGAGTGGGACATCCACGCCCGCCGGAATCTTTAGCTCGGCATTGTGGATGTAGGTCGCCCATTCGTCGACCCAGGCCTCGATGTGCCAGCGCCACGATCCTTCGCTGTCGACGAGGGCGTGCGTCTGCCAGCGATCGCTGCCGTCGCCGAGATCGACGAGCCGGTGCAGTGACGGGACATCAGAAGGGCTCGTGAGGGCGAGATCCGCCCCCAGGATGTCGTGCCCGTCTTTGAAGATGGTCGCCGAGAATGGTACGACCTCTCCGGCGTAGGCCTTTGCGGGCCAGAGGTCTTCGGGTTGGAGGGGAGAAAGGTCGCGGATCGGGATTCGGCCGATCCGTGGTTCATATTCCATAGCCACACTTCGCAGAGTAGCCCGTCCGTCCCGGAAGCAAACCCCCTTGACCGTCGCCGTGTCGCCGATAACAGCACCCCCGTCGACGGACCGCACCGTGTAACCACTTCGTAACCTCCAGCGCTTAGGGTTGAGCGGTGAAGGCAATACGACGATTTACCGTCCGAACCGTGCTCCCCGCTGCTCTCGGCTCCCTCGAAGAACTAGCGACGAACCTCCGCTGGTCGTGGAATCTGCCGGCCCGCAGCCTGTTCGAACAGATCGATCCGATCCTCTGGGAATCGACCGGCCACGACCCGATCGCGCTGCTCGGCGAGGTCGATCCGGCACGCATTCAGGAGTTGGCGGATGACGCATCCTTCGTCGAGCGTTCCAACGCGTTGCTCAGCGAGCTGCACACCTATCTCACCGAGCCGCGCTGGTATCAGCAGGCGCATGACGAGTCGGCCCCGCGGTCGATCGGCTATTTCTCGCCGGAATTCGGGATCGCGGCATCCCTTCCGCAGTATTCCGGCGGCCTCGGCATTCTCGCCGGCGACCACCTGAAGAGCGCGTCAGACCTCGGCGTCCCGATCATCGCGGTGGGGCTCTTCTATCGGTCCGGCTACTTCGCTCAGTCGATTACCCCCGACGGCTGGCAGCACGAGTCATACCCGGTGCTCGACCCCGACGGGCTTCCCCTTTCGGTGCTGCGGCACCCCGACGGCACGGCGGCGCATATCGTGCTCTCGCTGCCGGGCGGTCGCGCGCTCTATGCCCGCGTCTGGCAGGTCGCCGTCGGACGCATCAAGCTCCTGTTGCTCGACACCGACATCCCGGAGAACGACGACGACCTCCGGTCCGTGACCGACCGACTCTATGGTGGCGGCGGGGAACATCGCCTTCTGCAGGAACTTCTGCTGGGAATCGGCGGCGTTCGCGCGATCAAACTCCTCGTCGAGCTGACCGGGGCATCCTTTCCGGAGGTCTTCCACACCAATGAGGGCCACGCTGGCTTCCTGGGACTCGAGCGCATCAGCGACCTGATCGGGGGAGGGCTTGCCTTCGACGAGGCGCTCCAGGTCGTTCGTGCCGGAACGGTCTTCACGACCCACACCCC
>JAYVNU010000307.1:0-3066 GCA_043758345.1 Lacisediminihabitans sp. | reverse complement strand
CCTCGCGAAGACTCTCGCTTCGGCCACCGGCACCTCTGTACTCTGCGTCGCCGTCACACTTCCGTCCGGCGCGCCTGCGACGACCAAGGTCACCGCAGCGCCGGTCTTCGCCCTCACTCTCGGCGGAACGGCGGTGTCCTGATGGGTGCGCGCTTCACACGGGAGCGAACCGAGCGTCACGGCATCTCCGCCCGGGCGAAGATCGCCTCCGCTATCGGAATCGTCGCATTCTTCGTGCTGGCCGGAACCGGGGTCGCCGCGGCATCCTGGACGGCGTCGTCTGGTGCGACCGCAACGGTCTCGGCAGCAACGACCGCGATGACTCTCACACCGTCGAGCGGTACAGCTACGCTCGACACCGGAGCGACACCCTACAAATTCGCAGGCGCTGCAACGAACTCACCGGTATTTCTGAGATCCGTCGCGCTCAAGAACACCGGAACGGCCCCTCTCACGTACGCACTCTCCGTCGCCGACAGCGCCGGTAACGCGCTCGCCGCCGTCGCATCCGCGATCACGGTCACCCTGTGGACGAGCAGCACGGCCTGCACAACGACGGTGGGAACCGGGTCGACGATAGGAACGCTCGCGACCCTGCCGGGCATCCCGTCCACAGCGGCGACCCAGGCACCCGGTGTCAGCGCTACCCTCTGCATCCTTACCAAGCTGAACACCACCGTCGCCCAGTCACAGGGGCTGTCGGTGACGGCGGTCTTCACCGTGACGGGAACTGTCGGCATGAGCGCCTGGAACACGAACGCGTCTGATACGGCCTTCACCCAGGTCGTCTACCGCATCGGCAGTCCGGCGAATCCGGTGTGCAGGCAGGCCGGCGGAATCAACTCGACAGCGACCATCAGCTGGACGGCGCCGAGCGTCAGCGGCGGAACCATCACCTACTCCATCGTCGACCAGACGACGGGAGCGGCGGTGAGCGGGGCGACGATCTCCGGCACGACTGCCCAGTTCAATTACAGCGACCTGTCCGGCGCCTCCGAGACGGTGTTGGTGAAGGCGACCGATTCGGTCTACGGAACGGTCTCGACCGGCCTTCCGTTCTCGCTCTCACAGTCCGGCGGCCTCCTCGGAATCGTCTTCACCAGCGTCAGTTGCGTGTCGCCCGCCGCGTCATGACCGCGGCTCGCCCGTCGCGCAGACGACTTCGGGCGGCATCCGTCGTCGCCATCGCGGCGTTCGCGGTCATCGCCGCGGTCAGCGCTCCCACAGCGGCGTCTGCGGAAAGTGGCGACCTGACGCTCAGCCTCGACGGCATCCACTTCTCTGATTCGCTGCCGAGCGGCATCTTCGACGGTAGTGGCCTGCTGGTTCCCGGCGATCAGCTCGTGCAAACGCTCTGGGTGAAGAACGCGTCATCCATCGCCGGAGATCTGCGCATCAGTCGTAGTTCGGCGATATCCGGCCCGTCGGCACTCTCCCGGGCGATCACCGTTCGCGACGTGACGACGACCGTCGCTGGACAGGGAGCGGCCGTGGGTGCCCCGGCCTGCTCGCTCGTCGCGGTGCCAGGCCTCCTCGAACCGGGCCAGAGCGTCGCGATCCCCTTGACCCTGACGATGTCGGATCTCGACGGACGGGTCGCCCAGAACGAGCGCCTTTCGCTTGTGCTTCTCGCCGGACTCTCCGAGATCACGACGGTGCAACCGGCCCTGACCGAGTGCCCGAGCGACGCGAAAGTCATCCCCGTGTCGACCGGTGACGACTCGGTACCGACCGGCGCGGGTTCGACCGGAACTGGTTCGACCGGGCCGGGTTCGTCCGATCCGAGTTTCTCCGGTCCACTCGCGTTCACGGGCAGCACCATGTTCTATCCTTCGATTATGGCGGGCAGCGTACTCACGGGGATCGGGCTCTTCTTCCTGCTGGCGGCGCGACGCCGTCGGCGAGAGGAATCGATGTGAGCGCTCGTCGCGCACCCGCGGCCGAGGAGAAGCCGAAAGGTCTTCTCCACTACATCGGGCTCGCGCTAAGCGGAGCACTGCTCGTCATCGTCATCGCGATAGCGATCTTGGCGATCGTGATCCCGGCGGTGTCCGGCGGATCGGCGCTGACGGTACTCACCCAGTCGATGGAGCCGAAGCTTCCCCCGGGAACGCTCATCATCATCCACCCGGTCACACCCGCCGACATCAAGGTCGGTAATGTCATCACCTACCAGATCAAGTCGAACCAGCCGGAGGTCGTCAGCCACCGGGTGATCTCCAAGTCGACGGACACCCACGGCGATGTGACGTTCATCACCAAGGGCGACAACAACTCGCTCGCAGACACTCCCGCGGTGCGCCCGGTGCAGATCAAGGGGGTGCTCTGGTACAGCATCCCGTGGCTCGGCTACGTGAACACCCTGAGCGGCGGGGAAGGATCCCGCGCCCTCCTGATTCCCGTCGTCGCCGGACTGCTGTTCGTCTACGCCGCGTACATGGTGGTGAGCTCGATCGTCGGATCTCGCCGCAAGCGGTTCGCGGCGGCGGTTGCCGCGGCCTCGGCTCCGGATGCTGCTGCGGGTATTGCGGCTGCTGGTGCTGCTCCTGTTTCCGTTACTTCTTCCGCGGTGGTCCCAGATCCGGCTGAGGCTGAGCATGTTGTTGCTGTGAAGGTTTCGGTAGAGCCGGCTGCGGTAGAGCCCGCTGTCGTTGTGCCGGCTGCGGTCGAGCTTCCGGCTGTAGTGGCCCCGCCGATCGCTCGTCCGCTGGGGGGCGTTCCTTCCCGACCGGTCGCGGCGACACCTTCGCCTCGGGCCTTCGATCGCGCCGAGCGATTCACTCCGATCGTCGATACTCCACCGTCGGCCGAATTCCTCGAATGGGCCCGCCAGAAGTGGGCGGTGCGTGACCGGGCCGAGTCGAGCGTTGAAGCACCGTCCGAAACTCCGGGAACCACCAGCCCGCCGGAGCCCGACGCTCCCGAGCACGCCTGAGTGGTTCGGCTTGCGGGGCCTTCCCGTTTCGCGCGGTCAGTCCCGGCCGATGGCCGCGATGATCGCGGAGGTCGCGCGCGCCAGGTCGGCCGGCGCCAGCTCGATGTCGAAACCGCGTCGCCCGCCGCTCA
>JAYVNU010000306.1:0-3076 GCA_043758345.1 Lacisediminihabitans sp. | reverse complement strand
CTCCTCCGCCGTGATCGGGATGCCGGCGGCGATGCGACCGACGAGCGGCACCATCGCCGCGTCACCGATCGGCGTCGGATTGTCGGAGACGACTGCGCCCTCTTCCTGCTGGATGTCGATGAGCACCTCGAGGGCGCGGGGCCGATTGGGGTCGCGACGCAGATAGCCACTGAGCTCGAGCTGGTTGAGTTGGTGGGTGACGCTTGACAGGGAGGAAAGTCCGACGGCATCCCCGATCTCACGCATGCTCGGCGGATAGCCACGGGTCGCTACCGCGCGCTGGATGAAGTCGAGGATGGCGAGCTGCTTGTCACTCAGGCTCTTGCGACGGCGTGTACCCGGCTTCTCCCGAAGGGGACCGGCTTCGCGTGGTCCGCGCATTTCCGCCCTGCCGGACTGCACTGAATCCATCTCGAAATCCCTCTCGCTCATGCTGCTCCTGCTATCGCGGCCCTGCGTCGACATGGCCAGTTTCCAGAATGTCGGTGGCTGCTGATTCTCTGATCATCAGACAATCGAAACTGTATCCACCTTTGGCGCCTGAAACAAACACCTGTTCGAGTGTGTTGCCATTCAATCGGCGAAAAAGTCGAAGACGAAGCTTGAATTTCAACTAATTCGAAGGTATGTTCGGAACAAAGCTTCGTATCCGGCACTCCCGGCCGAGTGTCGGATACGAAAACCCCGCAAGGAAGGCATGGCAATGAGCACAGCAACTGTGAACGGCACAATCGGAACCCCCCGACTTCGGATCACCCGCCGCGGCTATGCACTACTGACTCTGATCGTGGCGTTTCCCCTCGTTATCGCTGCCCTCGGGTTTGCGATAAACGCAGGCGGTGCCGCCGCCATGGGCCCTGCTTCCGCCGCCTCGTTGCAGTCAGTCACCTTTGAGCATGTAACAGTGCAGGCGGGTGAGAGCCTGTGGCAGCTCGCGGCTCAGATCGCTCCTTCGGATGACCCTCGCGACGTCGTCTCAGACATCGTGCATCTCAACCAGTTGTCCAGCGCCGTCGTGCAGCCGGGGCAGACCCTGGCCGTCCCGCTGAAGTACGGGCACTGAAGTACGGGCACTGGAAGTACGGGAACTTGAAGTACGGGCACTGATGTCTGCTTACTCCAGGTGGCACCTCTAACATTGAACAGTGGTTTCCCTCGACGATCTGCCCATTCGCGACGACCTGCGCGGCCTTGTCCCCTACGGTGCGCCTCAGGAGCAGGTACGTATCCGCCTGAACGTGAACGAGAACACCCACCCGATCCCGGAGGCGGTGGCCACGGACATCGTGACCGCACTTGCCGAAGTCGTGCTTGGCCTCAACCGCTACCCCGACAGAGAGTTCACGCCGCTGCGCGACAGCCTGGCTGGCTACCTGGGATCGGGCCTCACGCGTGACAACATCTGGGCAGCAAACGGCTCCAACGAGGTATTGCAGCAGATCCTTCAAGCTTTTGGGGGTCCCGGCAGACGCGTGCTCGGGTTTCCGCCCACCTACTCGATGCACTCGATCATTGCGGCAGGCACCGGCACGAGGTGGATTGCGGGCGAGCGTGACTCGGCTTTCGAGATCTCCCCGCAGACGGCGGTGAAGTGGATCGAGAAGACCACTCCGGACATTGTCTTCTTCTGCTCGCCGAACAACCCCACCGGAACCCCACTGTCCCTCGAGACGATCGTGGCCGCCTATGACGCGACCGACGGCATCATCGTGGTGGACGAGGCCTACGCCGAGTTCGCTCCGGCAGAGCTGCCGACAGCGCTGAGTCTGCTCGCCGGGCGTGAGCGGCTCATTGTCTCCCGCACCATGAGTAAGGCCTTCGCGTTCGCGGGCGCGCGACTTGGTTTTCTCGCCGCAGATCCCGCGATAACTGACGCGCTGCGCCTCGTGCGCCTGCCGTATCATCTTTCTGCTCTCACTCAGGCGGCGGCGATCGCCGCGCTTGCCCATAGCAGCGAGATGCTCGCCATGGTGGATGACATCAAAGAGCAGCGGGATCGCCTGCTTGAGGAGCTTCCGCGGCTCGGATACCCGGTCTGGCGCAGTTGGGCCAACTTCGTACTGTTTGGGGGAGTCGAGAATCCGCGCGCAGTATTCGAGGCGCTGCTTGAGCAGGACATCATCATCCGCGATATCGGAATCCCGAATCACCTTCGGGTGACGGCGGGAACGGCGACGGAGACGACCGCCTTCCTCGAGGCACTCGGTGCCCTCGATGCCGGTGCTGTCGGCACGGGTGCTCTCGATAGGATTGGGCAATGAGTCCCCAGCGCGTGGCTCGCCTCCAACGTGAGACGAGCGAGTCAAGCATCGACCTGTCGCTCGACCTCGACGGCACAGGCGTGTCGGATATCCAGACGTCGGTGCCGTTCTATGACCACCTTCTCACCGCGTTTTCGAAGCACTCGCTGATCGACCTCATGGTTCGGGCGAGCGGTGACACGGAAATCGACGTTCACCACACGGTTGAAGACATCGGCATCGTGCTCGGCAAAGCAATCCGGGAGGCACTGGGCGACAAGGCCGGAATCGCGCGATTCGGCGACGCGCTGGTTCCTCTCGATGAAGCTCTGGTGCAGGCGGTGGTGGACGTTTCCGGACGTCCCTACCTCGTACACTCCGGCGAGCCGGCCGGTTTCGAGTTTCACCTCATCGGTGGCCACTTCACCGGTTCGATGGTGCGACATGTCTTCGAGGCCATCACCTTCAACGCCGGACTCACGGTGCACGTCACCGTCCTGGGTGGCCGCGACCCGCACCACATTGCGGAAGCCGAGTTCAAGGCCTTCGCGCGTGCCCTTCGCCAGGCCGTGGAACCGGATGCCAGAGTCACCGGCATTCCGTCCACCAAGGGCGCGCTCTGACCATGAGCCGCCCCTCCGTCGTGGTGCTCGACTACGGTAGCGGCAACGTTCATTCGGCGGTGAGGGCTCTCGAGGCAGCGGGAGCGGATGTCGAACTCACCGCGGATCGCACGCGGGTGCTCGCCGCCGACGGGCTTCTCGTGCCGGGAGTCGGCGCCTTTTCGGCGGTGATGACCGCCCTCGACTCCGTGCACGGCGGAGACCTGGTCGACC
>JAYVNU010000305.1:0-3102 GCA_043758345.1 Lacisediminihabitans sp. | reverse complement strand
GCCTGAGCAAGGCCGTCACCGACTGATCGTGATCGACTCCGGTGCGGGTGACGGCCCTCTGGTCGTCGCCCGCACCGTTTCTGCACCCCCCGAACGCTTGGACACAGCATGAGCGGCTCTCTGAACATCACGTCGGCAACGGTCGACCCGGCGCTTCTCGATCTGCCCTGGAACCTGCCGCTCGACGTCTGGCCCGACAGTGTCATCGCAGCGCTTCCGAAAGGAATCTCCCGCCACCTCGTTCGTTTCGTGCATCTCAGCGGCTACGTCATCGCGATCAAGGAGACCTCCTCTGAGCTGGCCCGCCGAGAATACGACATGCTTCGGACGCTGCAGAAGCTCGACGTGCCGTGCGTCGATCCGGTGGCCGTGATAACCAATCGCACCGATATGGACGGCATTGAGCTGAACTCGGTGCTCGTCACGCGTCACCTCAAGTTCTCGCTCCCCTATCGGGCGCTCTACTCGCAGAAGCTGCGGCCCGACACCGCGACGCGCCTCGTCGACGCGCTCGCCGTGCTCCTCGTGCGACTCCACATCATCGGATTCTTCTGGGGCGATGTCTCGCTCTCGAACACCCTCTTCCGCCGCGATGCCGGTGCCTTCGCCGCCTATCTCGTCGATGCCGAGACCGGCCAGCTCTACAATGGGCTTTCCAACGGCCAGCGCGAGAACGACCTGGAGATCGCCCGCGTCAACATCGCCGGAGAGCTTCTCGACCTCGCCGCCGGTGGCCGCCTCGACGAGGAAGCCGACCCGGTCGAGGTGTCGAACGGCATCGTCGCGGCCTATCGGAGTCTCTGGATCGAGCTCACCGGATCCGAATCCTTCTCCTCGAGCGAGCGCTGGCGCATCAACGAGCGGGTCGAGCGCCTCAACGAGCTCGGCTTCGACATCGAGGAACTCGCGATCAAGACGGATGACACCGGCAGCCAGGTGCGCATCCAGCCGAAGGTCGTCGACGCCGGCCACCACTCGCGGCGGTTGCTCAGACTTACCGGTCTCGACGCGCAGGAGAACCAGGCGCGCCGCCTGCTCAACGACCTCGACTCCTACACCGCCACCTACAAGAAGCAGGGACTCGATGAAGAGATGGTCGCTCACGAGTGGCTCGCCCAGGTGTTCGAACCGGTGATCCGCGCCATCCCGCGCGATCTGAAGGGGCGCCTCGAACCGGCCCAGGTCTTCCACCAACTGCTCGATCATCGCTGGTACCTCTCACAGAACGAGAGCCGGGATGTGCCGCTAGCGGAAGCGGTCAGCTCCTACATCGACACGGTGCTGCGGCATCGTCGCGATGAGGCGACCGTCATCGAACCGACGACGGGCACGATAACGCTGCCGCTGGCCGTCGTCGACGAGAGCGACTGGCGCTCGAAGGTCTGAGCACGCCGCCCGCCCACCGAAACGCAGCGGTGTCGTTGAGCCGGGCACGACGTCCACGGAGTGTTTCACCGTTCGCTGAGCGTCGCGACGGTGCAGCAGGCTCTCATCATTCAGGAGATCGTGGGGCGCGAGTGGGTGGAGTGACCTGTGGGAGCAACATCCACCACTCCTGCCCCTCCAGCCCCACCAACTCCTGAATGATGAAAGACAACAGACGCACTTGCGAGTCCCGGTCGGAAGCCGGCCTGCGAGCTGCGACAGGAACGCGCAGCGGGCTACCTCTTCGCGCGCTGCTTAGAGATCTCGTAGAGTGCGACACTCGCCGCGATACCAGCGTTCAGCGACTCGGTCGCCGCGCTGATCGGCACGGAGACGATAGCGTCGCAGGTCTCGTTGACGAGGCGGGACAGGCCCTTGCCCTCGCTGCCGACCACCACGACTAGCGGTTCCTTCGCCCAGGAGAGGTCCGGAAGCGGGGTGTCGCCGCCACCATCGAGTCCGAGCACGAAGACGCCGCGCTCCTTGAACGCCTTGAGCGTCTGGGTCAGGTTCGATGCCATGGCGACGGGAGTTCGCGCCGCGGCGCCGGCGGAGGTCTTCCACGCTGCCGCCGTCAGTCCGACCGAACGGCGCTGGGGAACGATGACACCCTGTCCGCCGAATGCGGCGACGGACCGGATGATCGCCCCGAGGTTACGCGGATCGGTCACCCCGTCGAGCGCGACGAGCAGCGGCACCTGTCCGCGCGAGACGATCTTCTCGAGCAGATCGGTCGGATGCGCGTACTCATACGGCGGCACCTTGAGAGCGACGCCCTGGTGGACGGAGTCGAAACCGCCGAGGCGGTCGAGTTCCGGGCGCATCACCTCGAGGATCGGCAGCCCGCGCTTCGTCGCCAGCTGCATGATCTCTTTGACACGGTCGTCGTATTCGATGCGAGTCGCGATGTAGAGCGCCGTCACCGGGATCTTCGCGCGCAGCGCCTCGAGAACGGAGTTGCGCCCGGTGACCACCTCGAATTCGTCGGTCTGCTTCGGACGCTGCGGGCGGGACTGCTGCCCGGCGGGGCGCTGCGGTGCCCCGCTCGATGACGGACGCTTGCCGCCACCGGCCGCGACGAACCGCTCCGTCGCTGCCTTGCGTTTTCCGGCGGGATGGTAGGGACGGTCCTCGGCCTTCGGGGTCGGCTTCTTGCCCTCGAGCGCCTGGCGCCCCTGGCCACCGGATCCGACCTGCGCACCCTTGCTCACCTTGCGCACAGCGCCCGCACGGGGCTTGTTCGCTCCGCTGCTTTTCATGACTTCGCGCGTTTCATGAACCTAAACTCCAATGTGACCCCGTCGGGGTATCTTCGATCTGGATGCCCGCAGCGCTCAATTCGTCGCGGATACGGTCGGCTGCCGCAAAGTCGCGCGCCGCGCGCGCGATGCTCCGGTCTCCGAGCAGCTTGTCGACCAGCGCGCCGAGTGCAGCACTCGCCGGTTCGTCGGCAGTCTGCCAGTGTACGGCCAACGGGCTGATTCCGAGTACCTCGGTCATCGCGATCACCGTGCCCTGGATGGCCGCGGCCTCGCCGAGGTCTTCATCGTCGAGCGCCGCGTTGCCGGCCCGGACCGCGGCGTGAAGCACCGCGAGCGCCTGCGGGATCGCGAGGTCGTCATCCATCGCCTCCGCGAAGTCGGCGGGAATGAGCGGCAGTGATCCGCTCTCGAATCG